>JBGTNO010000181.1:0-3082 GCA_041743065.1 Chthoniobacterales bacterium | reverse complement strand
GGGCACTTGCATCGCTGCGATGAGCGCGTTCCCAGCGAGGGCGCGCCCCCGGTGATGGTCGTGACGGTGGAAGGTGACGCCGCCTCCTGGCGCGACCGCGTCCGGCAGTTGCACGAGCGTTCTTTTCCGACGGACACTCCGCGGCTGGAGGTGGTGGATCGGGAGGGCGCGGAAATGATGCGCCGCCTGGAAAACGACGGTCTCATCACCAGCACCACCAATTCCGTGCGGGTGCTCTGGCCGCGCGAGAAGGAGCCCGCCCGCCCCTCACGCCGGGGCGAAGTCCGCGAGGTGCGGGAGATGGTGCGTCTGGCGGAAAGTCATTTGGACGGCGCGGAGCGGGCGGAGCCGCCCGAAACCGCCCGCAAGTCGCTGCGGGAGGCGATCCTCCTGCTCGGAAAAGCCTTCGCCCTGCACAGACATCTTCCGGAACCGACGAATTGCGAGGAAGCGCTCACCGGCGAACTGGCCGAAAGCTGGGGCTCGACCATTCTGGTGCTCTGGCTGTTTGCGCAGGAGGAAAAACCCGAGGTCCAGCCCGCCCTGAAAGCGGTGCGCGAAGTGATCGACGATTTGCTGCCCGAGCGAGTCAACGCCGGTCGATCTGCCTAAAGGGGCTCGGCTTTTAGCACGGTCTGCTCCAGCCAGGCGGTGGACGCGTCGCTGTAGTGTTCTTTCTTCCAGATCGGCACCCGGCTCTTGACCTGGCGGACACAGTCTTCGCAGGCGGCAAAGGCCTCGGCGCGATGGGCGGAGGTCACGCCCACCCAAAAGGCCACCTCGCCGACCGGCAACATCCCGATCCGGTGGCGCGCGACAATCCGGCAGGTCGGATGCGCGGCTTGCAACTGGTCGAGCAGCCGGCTGCCTTCCCTGGCGGCGAGAGCCATGTGCGCGTGGTAATCCAGGCCGGTGACTGCGCGGCCCTGATGGTGATTTCGCACGCGGCCATGGAAAAGAACCAGCGCGCCCGCCGCGGGGTCGTCGAGCTGACGAATTAAACTGTCTATATCCAGTCTTTCACTAGCTAAGGCAAACGCTTCCATGACTAGCCTCCGGAGACAGGTGGCAGCAGACTCACCTCGGCCTCCGCTGAGAGCGGGGTTTCCCAGGGGGTAATTTCGTCATCGATGGCGACGGCCAGTTCGCTCTGTCGATGGGGAAAAGGGTGGCGAGTCCGCAGTTCGCGGTAGAGCTCGGCGGGAGTGGTGGCGTCGGAATCGATCGTTTCCCGGTCGCAGGCGGCGAGGTCGCGCATCGAAGCGAAATAGCACACGGTCAACTTCATGATTGATCGAGCTGGCGGAGAGCGGCCTGGCGTTCTTCCGGCGTGTTCGCGTTGGTCAGCGAGTCGGGATCGGGCGGCTCGATCAACTGCACATTGACCTGCTGGAGGAAGTCAGTCGGGCAGCGCCCGCCATCCTGAAAAGCGATGCGCAAGGCGGGTTCGAGGATCGGCTCATAGATCGCGCAGAGCGGTTCTGGCCCGTCGAGCCAGGCGCTGCGAAAAGCGGTGGCGCCATGGGCGGTGGAGCGGCGCGCGGCCAGGGCGCGAACGGCTTTTTCATCGAGAAAAGGCAGGTCGCAGGCGAGGATGAACCAGGCGGCGGCGGGATGCGCCTCGAAGGCGGAGAGGATGGCGTTGAGCGGTCCGGCGCCGGGGTAATGATCCACGATCAATTCACCCGTCGGATTTTCCGGAGGCACCGCCACGGATAGGAAGACGCGTTCGCACACCGTGGCGAGCAGGTCGCGCGCGGCCTCGCGCTGCGGCTTTTGTTCACGATAGACGAGCTGCGCTTTATCCTCGCCCATGCGCCTGCTGCGCCCTCCCGCGAGGACGAGGCCGTAGAGAGGGGGAGCGCCGTTCATGAGCGTCCTCCGCTTTTCGAGACGAGTCGGATTTCGGAAATGATGATCGGGAGTTTGAAGCCTTTGCACATATCGTAAATAGTGAGAGCCGCGACGCTGCAGGCGGTCAGCGCTTCCATCTCCACGCCCGTGCGGGCGGTGGTGCCGACGGTGCCCGTGATTTGCAAGGTGGTGTCGCTTTGGCGGGTGATTCTGATCTGGCAACGATCGATCGGCAGCGAGTGGCAGAGCGGGATCAATTCGTCCGTGCGTTTGGCGGCCTGAAGGCCGGCGATGATGGCGGTTTGAAAGACCGCGCCCTTGGGCGAATGCAGTTCGTCGCCCTCCATGCGCGCGATCACTTCGGCGGCGAGTTGCACGGTGGCGACCGCTTCCGCCACGCGGATGGTCACGGCTTTGGCGCTGATATCGACCATGGTCGGCTGCGCGGAATCATCGAGATGAGTAAAGGCCATCAGAGCCAGGGATAATAGCAGAGCCGGTCGCCCTCTGCCACGCTGGTTTGTGGCGGAATCTCGACTAATCCGGTGGAGGCCATCGCGCCCGCAAGGTCGCCGCTATTTCGCAGAGGGCGCGGCGTGGCCTGGAGGCCACCGCTTTTCGCCCGCAGTTCCACTGGCAGAAAGCAGGTTAGCCGGGGGTGCTCCGGCCATGGCACAACCAGCGTCACCCTTTCCGGCGAGGCTTCGATGCCCTGGCCTTTCCGCAGGAAGCCGCCGAGGTAGCGCGAGCAGGTCACCGCGACCGACATCGGATTTCCGGGCAGGGTGAAGATCATGGCCCCGCCGGGCGCGCGCCAGATTCCGAAAGGTTTGCCGGGGCGCTGGGCGACACCGCGCACCAGCATTTCCGCGCCGATGGCCTCCAGCGCTGGCGGGAGAAAATCGCGCTCGCCGAGCGCGATGCCGCCCGCCGTCACCACCACGTCGCACGTGGTTACTTGCGCGCGCAGCAGTCGGATGGTGATTTCCAGATCGTCCGGGGCATGGTCGTTCCGGAAAATGTGGGCGCCTGCGTTGTTGATGGCCGCGGCGAGGTAGGTGGCGTTGGAACGCCGGATCTGCCACGGCTCGGGCGTGTTTTCCACGGGGATGACCTCGTCTCCGGTCGCCAGAATGCCGACTTGAGGCCGCCGCGCCACGGAAAGCTCAGTCGCGCCGCAGCTCGCCGCCACCGCCAGCGCGCGGCTCGAGAGAAACGTCCGCGCGGC
>JBGTNO010000180.1:0-3301 GCA_041743065.1 Chthoniobacterales bacterium | reverse complement strand
GAACACGCCCCCGCCTACAGCCGCGCCCACGCCCTCATCCGCCAGTCGCGCAATCCCGTGCTCGTCCATCGGCCGATGAACTGCGCGGCGCGCGCAGGGAAGCGCGTGAGTTATCGAAGGTGGCCGTGCTCAGCGAGCCGTAAGCTGCCGCCGGCGATGTGGAGGTGTTGACCAGCTGTTTCCACCGCTTCGCGCCCACGGTCGGTTGATCCGACTTCATTTCACGAGACCTGTTTGTCTTTCCCGGCGACCGAATCGATTTCGCCTTCGGAAAGTGGAAACGTCCAACCCGCTCGGCTCCAACGAAATTACGGAAGACCTCGCGAAAATCATGTCTGAAAAATTGAATCCGCAGACGGGCAGCGAGACGGTCCCGCGCGAATCCCCCGCCGTGGAAAAGGCCGGCGGGTTTCCAGCTTTCCGGACACGCTGTGAGGGTTTGCTGAAGCATTAGGGTGAACATCGAAGCCATCGTCCGCCGGTCGGCCACTATGGCGACGGGCGATCCGCGCGGCTTTTCAAAGCTGATCCTGCGAGCGGCGCAGCTGGGCGTGCTAGGCCTGCTTTCGGTGTGGACGGTCGTGGCGCAGGAGCCGGATGGACAACCGGCCGGGACGCCGACACTCGCTCCGAAGGAGGAAGCCGTCACCATGGCCGCCGCCAAGGTGGACGTGAATCCGGTCGCCCGGGATGAAGAAATCGGTCAGCGTCTGCAGCGCGTTCTGGAAGCCACGGACTGGTTTACCAAACCGGAAGTCCAAGTCGAAGAGGGCGTAGTGTTTCTGAAAGGCCGGGCGCCCTCCCTCGAGTTAAAAAAATGGGCTGGTGATCTGGCGCGCAATACCCAGGACGTCGTCGCCGTGGTCAACCAGATGGATTTGGTCGAGTCCTCGGTCTGGGACTTGCGGCCCGCGTGGAAAAGCCTGTTATCGTTGTGGGGCGAGTTCGTCCGCGCTCTTCCGCTGCTCTTTTTCGGGGTCATCATCCTCGGGGTTTCCGTGGGGGCCGCCTGGCTGGCGACGCGACAGGCGCGCTCACTTTTGCACTCGCGCATTCCGGCGAGACTCCTGCGCAACGTCGTCGCGTATGCTCTCGGAGTGTTTGTTTTTCTCATCGGCACTTACATCGTGCTGCGCATCTCCGGTCTGACCCAACTGGCGCTGACCGTGGTGGGCGGCACCGGCCTGATCGGGCTGGCGGTGGGCATTGCCTTTCGAGACATCACCGAGAATTTTCTCGCGAGCATTTTTCTAAGCATGCAGCGGCCCTTTGAAACGGGCGACTTGATCGAAGTATTGGGCGTGACCGGGTATGTGCAGCAACTGAACGTGCGCACCACCATCCTGATGACCCTCGAAGGCAACCTTGTGCAAATTCCCAACGCCGGCGTTTACAAAAACAACCTGCGCAACTTCACGACCAATGCCAATCGCCGCGAGGACTTCGTGGTCGGGATCGGTTACGACGATGCCATTAACGAAGCGCAGGAGATCGCGCTCAAAGTGCTGACGGATCACCCCGCCGTCTTGAACGACCCGGAGCCTCTGGTGCTCGCCGAGAGTCTGGGAAATGCGACGGTCAACCTGCGCGTTTATTTTTGGATCAATGGCCGCGAACATAGCTGGCTGAAAGTGCGGTCCTCGCTGATCCGGCTGGTGAAACGAGCCTATCAGCAGCGCGGCATCTCCATGCCCGACGAAGCGCGGGAGGTGGTCTTCCCGAAAGGAATTCCCATCACCATGCGCGACGGGATGCCGGCTGGGTCGCGCGACGCCAGCCCCGAAGTCCAGCGACCTGCGGAATCTCCGCCCGACGAGATCGATGCGGCGTCCACCAAAGCCGAAGGCGGGTTATCCAGCGAGGCGGGCATGCTGGAAGCACAGGCGCGGCAGTCGCAACCTTTGCAGGAAGAGGAGAATCTGCTGCCCGGCGCACCGACCGGTTCTTCGTCCGGTGACCTGGCGGGGCGACCATCCGCCAAACCAGTTCCACCCGGCACCGCCATATGAACGGGCCGGCATCATCCCGCCGCTGCCCGTCAGCCACCCCGGCAAGTCGTGCAATCCCGTCCCGGCCACATCTGGGCCATCGCTGGTCGTGAAGTTCGTCACTGCCGGCTTCACCGGCAGCTCCGCGATGCTCTCCGAGGGCATCTTTTCGCTCGTCGATACAGGCCACGACGGGTCCTCCTCCTCGGCATCCGCCGCAGCCAGAAGCCCGCCGGCGGCGGCATCTCCACGTATGAGGGCATCATCCAACCGGCCGCCGCCGATTTCCTTTAACGACTCTCACCGAGGCCAGGCCCGGCTGGCAGGGGCGTGAAAAAAACCTGGGCGCAATAGAAAACCGGCATGCCGCGCGCGTCCTTGCCCTGGCGCTGGCTGCAACCGAGAAACTCCGGCTCCGTCGCCAGGATGTTGGCCCGGTGGCCCGGCGAATTCATCCAGGACTCGAGCAAGGTTTCCGCAAAGCTGAGATAACTGTGGGGCGTGATCGCCCTCCCGCCCGGTTCGTAGCTGTAGATTTCCCTGCCGCCTTCCTCCCGAGTGTAAAACGGCTTGCCGCTCTCGTAGTCGAGACCAAAGGACGTGGCGACGTTTTCCGCCGCGAACTTGGGGTCGAGGCCGACATACTGCACCCGGTCCCACGGCGTCGCCTTCTTCTCCGAATCCGGTTGGGCGTGTCCCATGAATTGACCCTCCGCCATCGCGAGAGCCTGAATCGCGGCCGCCTGCCAGACTTGGCCATCATACTTCAGGGCGGGCAGATCGTGCTCCCTGCGGCGGCGATTGGTTTCATGAAAAACAGCCGCGGCCAGCAGAGTGTGATCCACGTTTTGCAGATCGATCGGCGCCTGGGCTTCGGGCCTGGCGCGGAACGCACCCGCGGCCAATACGAAAAGGGTGTCCGGCGGCGGCGGGCCCGGCAACTCCTTCGCGCCAGGCGTGGGGCTGGGCGTCTCCGTCTGCGCGCTCACGTTGGAGAAACTGAAAACGCACCCCGCCAGCAGAGCAGCGGGAAGGATCGCGAGTTTGGAGACTTGGATTTTCATATTTTTCCGAAGCCTAGATCACCCTCCAACGGGGACCGACAAAGAAAGTTTGCGTCCTGCCCTCTCACGTCTCTTCGTCGATGAAGAGGACACCGCGCACGAAGTCTTTGCTGTCGGCACAGCCGCCGAGCGATCCGGCCAGCAGGCGGCCACAAAGAGACTCAGCTTCACGTGGTCGAGCGTGCGCACGGCCGGGTCCACCGTCGGCCACGTCTCCATCAGCTTGCGCGGAAAGATGGTGACGGTGCC
>JBGTNO010000179.1:0-4469 GCA_041743065.1 Chthoniobacterales bacterium | reverse complement strand
CGCCGCGCAGAAGACCAGCACGCCAAGCCACTCGCCCGCGGCGTCGCTCACCGCGTAATGGAGCCGCTCGCCCACCGGTCGCAGATCGCCCAGATAGTGCTGCTCTGCGAGCAATCGGTGGGCGAGAGGCCACTCATCCGCTTCCAGCAGATGGACTTTGATGCCATTGAGGATGTGCTGTTGGCCGGAGGTGGGTCGTGCGGAAGACATTTCATCCTCCGAGCATGAAAAGTTTTGGCGCCAATGTTCAGCCTCAGCCCCTAACTCGCTCATCAGCTTAATCTTCCACCACTACCGGAATTGGCGCTGCCGCCCGACCGAACGGCTGAAATTCGCATCTAACACCGAGGGCGGGCGAAGAATTTGCCAGAACCGGGCGGCGGGCCCGAGTGAGGCCTCCGTGGGTTCGGGGTGACCGGGTGACGGCGGGCCGTTTTTGGAGTGGGCTTAGGAACACTTCCTGCTTTATAATTATGGAAAATGCACTCGTTATATAACTTTCAGAAAGCGGCCTCGGTTCGCCTAAATCAGGGCTTTACCCTGATCGAGGCGATGGTCTCGCTGATGATCGCGCTGGTTACTCTGACTGGCATCATGACGATGAACTCGCAGGCGCTCAAGATGGTGCAGTCGAACCGGCAGTCCGGCGCCGCCAGCCTCTGTCTTCAGGAGCGGGTGGAGCAGCTCCGCCTGGCTACTTGGAGCCAGGTGACGTCTTCAAGCTTTCTGCGCGATGGTTTTCTCCAGATTCCGGTCAGCTCTTCCGCGCCATTGCACGGCCTGATCGAGCGGGTAACGGTCACGGAGTATCCCGGCACCACCGGCGCGACGCCGCTGGTGGTGGAGCGTGAGGACGGTGTCACCCGAGTGATCAGCGACAACGCCACTCTCTCGAGCCAGACGCTGGCCCGGGTGGATCTGCGGGTGACTTGGGAGGGTGATCAGAACCGGATCCGCGTCCGGGAATCGGTGGCGGTGATCGCCAAGACCGGGGTCAGTCAGCTCAATCTCGCCATGGTTGGCGGGGGGACGCTGGACGGGGTGCCGCCCGCTGCCGACGCGGAGGCGACTCCAGAGCCCGACGCGAGCCCCACCCCCACGCCGATAGAGGACCCGGGGGCGAGCCCTACTCCGACTCCGACTCCGACTCCGACTCCCGGGGCGGTGAAGGAAAACAACGGTAATGGGAAAAAAGGCCGCGGCCACGTGGGCGGGGGAGTTGGCCAAGGATGAGACGATCTTTCCGAACCTGGCAGGCTGGAATCACCCTGGTCGAGGTGATGATCGCCGGAGCGACTTCCTCAGTGCTGGCGGGGGGCATGCTGCTCGCGCTCAATACGGTGCAGCGCAGCTTCCGGGCTTCGGAGCATTATGTGAACCGGCAGACCGAACAACTGCGGGTGACGGATTACATGGCGTTGGATCTCCGTCGCGCGCTCACGGTGACGACCGTGGATGAGCGTCTGCGGATGACGATTCCGGAATATTACCACATCGCGAACGACGGCCAAAAAACGCCCCGCGAGCCGACGATCAGCCGCGGGCAGGTGGACTACGGTTCCGCTCCGATCAGCATCGCTTACTACAAAGAGGGCGATAAAATTTACCGCGAGGAAGCCGGCACCCGGCTGACCCTGGCGGAGGATGTGGAGGATATGGCGATCGACTACGAGGATCTCGACGATGTGATCGAGGTGCGGGTGAACTTTTCGCCGAAATATCAGTTCTCCGGCGCCACCGCGGGCGACCGGGCCGCCACCACTGCCTACACGCGGGTCCTCCTCAGAAACAAGCGCCGTAACTAGCCATGCAGACACCATTCCTCCGCGCCCGCCAGTCGGGCACCGCCCTTCTCCTCACGCTCATGATCGGGATCGTGCTGGCCGCCGTGGCCGGGACGGGTTTCCGGGTCCTGCAAAACCGCTACCGCGTCGTCCACCAGGCCGCCAGTTGGCAGGAGGCGCTCCTTTCCGCCGAGGGCGGCGTGGATATCGCGCTCAATCAGATGCGTCTGTCTCTCACGGACCCCACGGCAGCCTGGGCGGGGTGGAACACGATCGACGAAAACGGCGAAACCACCGGAGCTTCGCCCAACCCGACGGCGAGCACGATCAAGTTTTCCTCCACGGAACTGTTCCGGACCGGGGAGGGCGGCACGCAGTCGTATGCCAAGATCCAGGTGGACGCGCCGCCCAGTCTGCGCGATGAGGCGGGCGAGCAGTGGTACCGCATCCGCTCCACGGGCGTGTCGCAGGTGCCCGGCGGCACGGAAGTCGCCGGAGACAAGGCCGATCTGCGCCTGCGCAAGCTCGATCTGCTGACGGATCACCGCACCCAGGAAGCGGTGAGCTCCCCACAAGTGACGCGGGTGATCGAAGCGATCGTGAAGCCGGTCGGGACCTTTCGCCTCACGCTGATGGGCGTGAAGTCGATTAACTTGAACAATCACAACATCCGCACGGACAGCTTCGATTCCCGCTACGAGGACAAATCCACCAACGGCCAGTATGTGTTGTCCAAGGCTCAGGAAAACGGCCACATCGCCACCAACGCGAAGATGCTCTACGCGGGCGGCGCGCAGATCCATGGCACGGCTTCAGTCGGCGGAGTCTTCACGGAGGGGTCGGAAGTCTTGAAGTCGGACAAGGTGACGGGGGGCATTCGCGATCAGTTTTACCAGGAAATTCTCCCGGTTCAGGCTCCGAATGTGACACCGGAGATTGGTTCTCCCGACCGGATTTCCACCGGCACGATTATCGATGCCAGCGCCGGATCGCCCGCCAACTTTGTTTTCTCCTCTGTCAGGCTGAGCAACGACGAGGTGCTCCGCGTCAAGGGCGCGGCTGACGGCACCAAAACCTATGCGCAGATCATCGTCACCGGCGATGTCAGCTTGTCGGGGAAGTCCGCCATCGCCTTGGATCCGGGCGTGTTTGTGCGCGTGTTCGTGAAGGGCGATACCGACATTACGGGTCAGGGCTTCACCAATCCCATGCCGAACCGGGCAACCAATTTCCAGTATTACGGAGTGGACCGGCCACCCCTGAGCGATGGCAGCGAGGCCCCGCCGGGTAGGATCAAGATCGCGGGGAACGGGGCTTTCACCGGCGCGGTATATGCCCCGAACTACGATGTCGAAATCAAGGGCGGCGGCAATGATAACTCCGATATCGTCGGTTCCTTTACGGGCCGGACCGTTTCCCTGACTGGCGTCCAGCAGGTCCACTACGACGAAGCCCTGGCCGATGGCGGGCTGATCGCCGACTATAAAGTGGTGAGCTGGTTCGAGGACGACCGCTGAGGGCGGCGGTTATTCGGCCTGGCGGCGCTGCTCTCGCTCGGCCTGGGTCATTCGCTCGTGCTCGGCTTCATCGAGCCCCTCCTGAATCAGCCGCTCGGCGGGAACTTCGTCTTCGTCGGTGGTGACGCGGTCGGTCATCGTGCCGTAGCTGCCGACCGGCTCGTCGGGCGGGTGTTCGCCCGCCACGGTATCGACCGTTTCATCATCCGCCGAGTTGACACCCGCGATGCCTTCCAGTTCCAGCCGAGCCCGCTGCAAGTCGTCCTCGCGAGCGGTGTCGCGCCCTTCCTGGATGGCGAGTTCGAGGGCGCGTTGCCGGATCATGCCGGCCGAGATTTCGCCCGTCCCTCCGCCATGAGTCTCGATGCGCCCGCCCTGGTCTTCTGGATTGATCATATCAGAGGAATCGACGGCCGGCCCCGCGGCGGAGGTAAGAACGGGACGGCACTGCGCAGTTGCCGGTGCCGGTATTGCCTGCCAGATTGCCGCGAAAACATGAGCGAAGTTCTCCGAAATCTGGCGGCGATGCGCCGGGAATACGCCACGCGCGGGCTCCGCCGCCGCGAACTGGCGGCGGATCCTATGGAACAGTTCCGCGCCTGGTTTGACGCGGCGGTGGCGGAGGATATCCTCGAGCCCAACGCCATGACGCTCAGCTCGGCGGACCAGGACGGGGAGGTGACCTCGCGCACCGTGCTGCTGAAGGATTACGACGAGCGTGGGTTCGTTTTTTACACCAGCTACGCCAGCCGCAAGGCGCGGCAGATGGCGGCGAACCCGCGGGTGGCGCTGCTTTTCGCCTGGCTGCCGCAGGAGCGCCAGATCGGGATTACAGGCCGGGTGGAGAAGGTCAGCACGGCGAAATCGCTGGAGTATTTCGCCGGCCGGCCGTTCAGCAGCCGAATCGGGGCGTGGGTCTCGGAGCAGAGCCAGGTCATCGGGTCGCGCGAGGTGCTGGAGCGGAAATTCGAGGAGATGCGCGAGAAGTTCAGCGAAGGCGAAGTGCCGCTGCCGGAGAACTGGGGCGGCTATCGCGTGACGCCGGAGACGGTGGAATTCTGGCAGGGTTCAGCCAGCCGGCTGCACGACCGTTTCCGCTACCGACGGGAAAAGGCGGGCTGGAGGATCGAGCGTCTGGCGCCCTGAGCTGTGGGGTGTGTCAAAACGC
>JBGTNO010000178.1:0-5961 GCA_041743065.1 Chthoniobacterales bacterium | reverse complement strand
CGCCCGGCCGCGGGTCCGCCCTGGTCAGCTGCTGGCAACGTTCGGCCCCGCACTGCCCGGAAGCACTTCTCCTGCCGAACACAACTGGCTTCCAGCTTGCCGTCGTTTATCTGATTTGAGCCTGCGGCTCGGGTTTTGGATCGCAAGCTGGAAGCTCGCGCTACGGGCGGAAGCACTCTATCCGCCAACTCTGGAACGGCATGGGGACGAGAGCGAAGCGCTTCGGAGGGGGGTGACGCTTTTCTAGATGTCGGCGGAGCGTCGGCAGGCGAGGACGGTATTCTGCATGAGCATGGCGATGGTCATGGGGCCGACGCCGCCGGGCACGGGGGTGATGAGGCGGGCCAGGGGCTCGACGGCCTCGAAATCGACGTCGCCGACGAGGCGGTAGCCTTTGGGAGAGTCGTCGTCCACCCGGTTGATGCCGACATCGAGGACGACGGCTCCGGGTTTCACATGCTCGGCGGTGAGGTAGCCGGGACGGCCGATGGCGGCGATGAGGATATCGGCCTGCCGGGTGATGGCGGGGATGTCGCGGCTGCGCGAGTGGACGACGGTGACGGTGGCGTCGCCGCCGGGGCCTTTGCGCATGAGAAGGAGAGCGAGCGGTTTGCCGACGAGCATGCTGCGGCCGAGGACGACGACGTTTTTTCCAGCGGTCTCGACGCCGGACTCGAGCAGGAGGCGCTGGCAGCCGAGCGGGGTGCACGGGATGAAACCGGTCGGATCGTCGAGGGCGAGCTTGGCCACGTTGAGGGAGTGGAGGCCGTCCACATCTTTGGCGGGATCGACGGCGGCGATGATGGCGGCTTCGTCGATCTGCGGCGGGGGCGGGGACTGGAGGAGGATGCCGTGGATGGCAGGGTCAATATTGAGAGCATCGACGAGGGCGAGCAGGGCGTTCTGGGTGGTATCGGCGGGCAGCTCGTGCTTCACGGAATGGAGGCCGAGATCGCGGCATTTCCGATCTTTCGAGCGGACGTAGGCGCGGGAGGCGGGGTCGTCGCCGATGAGGACGACGGCGAGGCCGGGAGTGAGGCCGGATTTTTTCAACTCGGTGACGGCGACCTGGGTCTCCTCGTGGAGGCGGGCGGCGATGGCTTTTCCGTCGATCAATGGCATGGGCAGAGGTTAAGGGGGCCGCCGGAGCGGGCTCAAGCGCGATCGGGAGATCTTAATCCTGCTCTTGCTCTTCATCTTAATCTCTCTCCGAAAAACAGATTATGATGCAGAGCAGGAGCAAGATTAGGAGGACTCGCGGAGGGGCGGGTAAACGCTCTTGCCGGTCTCCCGGAAAAAAGGGACTGTTCGGACCAAGTTATGAAAAAGACGAGCGTCATTGGTATCGTGGCCGGACTTATCCTGGTCGCGGTGTTGTATTATTTCGTGATGAGGCGGCCGGCGGTGCGGCTCTCGGCTCCGACGCTGGTGCCGGCGGAGAGTCTGGCATTCCTCTATCTGCCGGACGTAACGAGGAGCACGGAACGCTGGGGAAAGTCGTCGATCCACGCGATCCTGGAAGAGCCGGGGGTGAAGGCTTTTCTCGCGAGCGCCAGCCGGGAGAGCGGGCGCATCCGTATGCTCACGGATTATCTGGCGCGGGTGGAGGAGGTGAAGCCGCGGGAGGCGTTTCTCAGTATTCAGTCGATCGAGGGCAGCAAACCGCAATTCGTGGCGGGCCTGCGCTACGACGGCGACCGGGCCAAGGTGGAAGCGCTGGTGAAAGAGGCTTCCGATTCTGTCCGCAAACTGGTGCCGACCGGCACGGCCGATCTGGTGCAGCGCGGGAGCAAGACGATCGAGACTTTTACCAGCGACAAGGCGACGCTGGCGGCGACCTACCATGAAAACTGGTATTTCATCGGCAGCGGTGTGGCGGAGATCGAGGCGACGCTGATGCGTTTCCGCGGGGACGAGGAAACGACGCTGGCACACAGCGAGGTGTATGCGGAGGCGACGGAGCATCTGCCGAAGGACTGCGATTCGCTGGTTTTTGTGCAGCCGGCCGCTCTGGCCGAGAGGCTCTCGAGCGTGCTCGGGATGGCGGGAATGTCGGGGCAGGAGCAGCAGGTGAATCAGCTCAAGCGGCTGAGGGCGGTGGCCGCCACGACCAGGATGGAAGGCCGGGCGATGCGCGACAGCCTGTTTACGCTGGTGTCGGAAATGCCGGAGCCGGTCGCTCTGAGCGGGAGCACCCTGCGATTCGCCTCGCCGGCGGCGCTGCTTTATTATGCGGCGGCTTTGCAGACGTGGCCGAGTGAGGCGCAGGGCCACGGAAACGCGATGCAGAGTCTGGGCATGATTCCGCTGGTGGCGCTATTCGAGAGCAGCCTCGCCCAGCACGGCGTCTCCGCGAGCGATCTGCCGAAGGCAATCGGGCCGGAGATCGGCTTCTCGCTGGAGTGGGGGGAAGCGAGCGGGGCTCCGCGCCCGATCCTGGCGATGGAGGTGCGCGACCGGGCTCTGCTGACGAAGTTCATCGAAGCGGCGCTCGACCCCAGTTTTTCCGGCATGGAGGCTTCGCAGGTCACCGAGAATGGGACGAGTATCTACACTTTGCCCGCGCGGCCCTTCGGCACGCCGACTCTTTTGCTGACCGACAAGATGCTGGCCGTCGGGCTGGACGGGGCAGGCCTGCGGGCGGCGCTCTCCGGCGGGGAGACGCTGGGGGGAACCGAGCCTTACCAGGAAGCAATGGGGCAGGTCGTGAAACCGACTCTTTCCACCGGCTATGTGGATGCGCCGGCCCTGTTCGACCGCGTTTACGGCACCGTGCGCCCCATGCTTATCATAATGGCCGCGTTTGGCCAACAGCAGGGGCCGCGAATCGATTTCGGCAAGCTGCCCGAGGCGGAAATGATCAGCCGCCATCTTGGCCCGATCGCGATCAGTCAGAAGGCGTTTCAAAACGGGGTGCTGATGGAATCGGCCGGTCCGATCACGATGGGCCAGGCCATCATGGGAGCCGGAGGAGCGGTGGCCTGGATGGCGGGACCGATCATTAGCAACCGGTTGCGGCAGGGGCTGGATTCCTTCACCGCGGACGTCCTGGTTCCCACACCCACCTCGTCGGCCCCCGCGCCCCCCGCAGCCGGCGCGACTCCGCTTCCCACCCCGGGCTACGTTTCGCCGGTGCCCGGGACGGTGCAGGACGAATCGGTCAATCCTCCGCTGAGCGAGCCCACGCCCGCGATCACGCCGCCCGGCATCGATCCAGAGACCATCCTGCCCGAGGCGGCGCCGACCGCGGCGCCCGCGTCTGAAGAGTCTGGGGAAAGGCCCGCCAGTCCGGCGGCCGCGCCGTCCCCAGGCCGCTGAGAGAAATTTCTCGTTTTCGGCCGGGTGCTATGATAGGTTGCCCGTCTTATGCCAATCCAAAAGAAGACAGCTTTTTCGCGCCGAGTCCCTGACCTTGTGACGGAAGAGCTCGTAACGGTTCTCTCGCAGAAACGTTCGTTTGAGTTCAAGCAACTTTTCGACCTTGTTCACGAAAATTTGAAAGCCCGCAAAGCCGCCAGCGGCGGGGAGGAAATGCTCCGCCTCCGAGCCTACGAAAAGCTCCAGAATCTGGTCGCCCGCAACATGGTCAAGAAGACCGGCAAGAAGTATCGCGGCCTCGCTTCTCTGGCCAACATGAACCAGCCCGTGCCCGACGCCACGACCCCTCCGGTCGTGCCGGTGGGTGGCTGATTTCCGTAAATTTCGCCTCCCGGCGAGATTTCCCTTTGCGGCAGCCTTCCTGACTATGGCAGGTTGCCGCCTTCGTTTGCATGGAAGACAACTATCTGCCGATCCTCATCACCGTGATCATCGCCGTGGGCTTTTCCGCGTCCGCGCTGATCGCCAGCGTGGCGCTCGGCCGGGTCGGCAAGCGCAACGTCACCAAAGACATTCCCTACGAGTGCGGCATGCTGCCGCAGGGCGCGGCGCAACCGCGCTTCAGCGTGAAGTTCTATCTCGTGGCCATGCTTTTCATCCTCTTCGATCTCGAAGTCGTCTTTATGTATCCGTGGGCGGTGATCTACCGCGACTTCCTGGCCGCGCATGGGCCGTTCATTTTTCTGAGCATGCTCAGCTTCGTCACGATTCTCACGGTGGGCTACGTTTACGCCATCAAGAAGGGCGTGCTCGACTGGAAAAGCTGACGTTTCCCGCTCCGAAGCTAGCCACCGTCCCGCCATGGTCCACCACGTCGTCCTGTTCAAGCTCAAGCCTGAAGTCACTCCCGAAAAGCTGGAGGAAATGATGCGGCAGACCCGCACCAGCCTGCTCAAGATTCCCGAGGCGCTGAACGTGAAGTGCGGCAAAAGGATCGATCCGGAGAATGAGTGGCCGTTCTTTATTTCGGTCGATTTCGATTCGATGGATCGCCTCGCCGCCTATCGCGACGATCCCGTTCACGTGAAATATGTGGCGGACGTCATCCGGCCCTTCACCACCGAAAGACTCGCGCTGGACTACGAGATGGAGCCGCGCAAGGACGTCAGGTTTTCCTGAAGCCACCCCGCCGTGAAGGCGATCTCTTCGTCGGAGATCACGAAGGGCGGAGCTAGCGCCAGCACATTCCCCGCCGGCGAATCGGCCAGTAAAATCAAGCCGTCCCGCAGACCCTGCCGGACGAGTGCCCCCGCCAGTTTACCGTCGGGCGCGCCGGTGGCGTCCACCAGTTCCAAGCCCAGCATGAGACCGGCCCCGCGCACCTGGCCGATGGCGGGAGAAACGAGCGCGTCGAGCGCGGCGCGGAGACCTTTTCCCGTGGCCACTACCGCCGCTGTCTGTCCCGGCGCGGCGTGGAGTTCCAGCGCCGCCAGCGCCATGGCGCCACCGACCGGATGGCCGAGGAAAGTGCTGGTGTGGAGAGCTTCGCCTTCGCTGCGCGGCCAGGCTGCCATCACCGACCGCCGCCCCACGCAGGCCGAGAGAGGAAAGCCGCCCGTGAGCGCTTTGCCGAGGCAGAGCAGATCCGGCACGACCCGGCTGTGATCGCAGGCGAAGAGCGCTCCCGTGCGGTTGAAGCCGGTGTAGATCTCATCGGCGATGAGCAGAATCTTCGCCTCATCGCAGACCGCGCGCAGCAGCGGGAGGAAATCCAGCGGCGGCACGATGAGACCGCCCCGCCCCTGCATCGGCTCGACGAGGATCGCGCCGATCTCACGCCGGGCGATCGTGGTTTCGAGCTGTTCGCGGAGATTCTCGAGGCAGCGGGTGGAGCAGTTCGGAAAAGTCGCACCTTCGAGTCGGTAACCTTCGCAGACACCGAAAGGACAGCGGTAGCAATGGGGATAAGGCAGCAGAGTGGCGAAGCCACCCAACTGGCGTCGGAATGGCTCGCGAAATGAAGGCAAACCGGAGGTTTCCACCGCGCCGTAGCCGAGGCCGTGATAGGCCCCGGTGAAGGCAATGACGCCGCGCCGGCCGCTGTGGAGGTAGCTGGTTTTGAGGGCGGCTTCCACCGCTTCGAAGCCCGAGTTTCCCAGGATCGTCTGCCCGCGGCCCTCGCCCCAGCGCTCGAAAGTCAGCTCGCTTAGCCGCCGGCAGAGGGCGGCCTTACCCACGGCGGGATGCACGTCGCCCATCGCGTGCATGAGCTGACCGGCCTGATTCTGAGCCGCCCGCACGAGGGCGGGATGCGAGTGGCCCAGCCCGCATACCCCGAAGGCGGAGGTCAGATCGAGGAAACGATTGCCGTCCGCGTCCCAGACATTCGCCCCTTCCGCCCGCTCCCAGAAGACCGGGAAATCAGGAGCCAGATAGGTGACATTGGGCGACTCGTAACGCGCGAGCTCGTCGGCCAAGGCTCGGGAGCGTGGGCCGGGGATGGCCGTGACGATTTCAGGAATCATGGGGAGCACACGCGTCTCGCGTGTTCTGGCCGGCGTCTCGCCGGGCAGCACGGGCGGAGAGGATCCGCCCGTGGCTTCGGCGAGACGCCGAACCCGACCCGCGAGACGCGTGTGCTCC
>JBGTNO010000177.1:0-34115 GCA_041743065.1 Chthoniobacterales bacterium | reverse complement strand
CCTGCGTTGCGCCGTCATCGCCCTCAAGGCCCAGCTCGCCCCGGAGCGATCCTGGCCTCTGATCCACGAACTCTGCGCCTTGAAACCCTCCACCGCCTACAACCTCGTCTGCAACAACTCCTTCAAATGAAAAAGCCTTGGAAACGGCGCTGAGCGGCCACAGCGTTCTTCGCCCCTGAAACTCCACCATCACCGATTCGTCCCGCGCGCGCACCACTCGCACCTGGGAGCCCATCGGCACCGTCGGCGAGCCCTGGATCGTGCCCGCAGGGAAAGGGGTGTCATCCATCAGCCAGACCGTCGCATTCGGAGCGAGCTTTCCTCCGGTGACAGCGGATTCGTCGGGCGGCGGGCGGTGGCGCTCCGCACTTTATCCAGAATCGGATTCTTCTTCTCCACCAGCGCCTGAGCCGGAACTGGCGGCGGTGCCTGGAGCTTAACGGGGCGGCGGGCGAAGAAGTAAATGCCGCTCACGATCAGTACGATCAGAAACACCATCTCCAGAGCACTTCCGGCTTCGTGTCTTCGGCGGAGCGTTTTCATGCGCGAAAACGCTTTAAATCCATTCGCACCCTCCTTGGCGAGATCGCTTAACGGACCCGATATTCCCACGCTTCCAGGCGGGGCGATTCTCTGCCATAGTTCGGCTCACCGCATGTTTGAGATCAAAGAAAAACCCCGGATGGTCGAAAAGGCCGTGCTCGTACGGGCCTTTGTGGGGCACGACGCCGAGGCCGAGGCCGACAGCCTGTTGCAGGAGTTGGAGGAACTGGTCAACACGCTCGGGATCCCGGTCGCGAACCGGCTGCTGGTGCCGCATCGCGAGCCGCATGCCCGCTACCTGATCGGTACCGGTAAAGCCGGCGAGATCGCGGAGCTGATCCGCCAGGAGGGCTATGACGTCCTGATTTTCGACAACGAACTCGCGCCCGCCCAGCAGCGCAACTGGGAAAAGTTGACCAGCGTCGCGGTCATCGACCGGCAGGAAGTCATCCTCGATATTTTCGGCCAGCGGGCGCAGACGAAGGAGGCTCGGCTGCAGGTCGAACTGGCCCGACTGGAATACTCGCTCCCCCGTCTGACCCGCGCCTGGGCTCACCTGGGCAAACAGGGCGGAGGCATTGGCGCCAAAGGCGAAGGGGAATCGCAGCTCGAGCAGGATAAACGAGCCATCCGCAAGGCCATCGACCGCGTGAAGGCGGAGCTCGTCATGGTCCGCCGCCGCCGCGCCACGCAGCGGAAAGATCGTCAGCGCACGCCGGTGCCGAACGCCGCCATCGTGGGCTACACCAATGCGGGCAAGTCGTCTCTGCTCCGCCGGTTAACCGACGCGGATGTGCTCGTCGAAGACAAGCTCTTCGCCACCCTCGACACCACGACCCGCAAGGTGGCGCTGCCCAATCATCAGCCGCTTCTGCTCACGGACACCGTCGGTTTTGTCCGCAATCTTCCCCACCGACTGGTCGAGGCTTTCAACGCCACGCTCGAGGAATCCATCCTGGCGGATTTCCTGATTCATCTGGTGGACGCCAGTCATCCGGAAGCGCTCAAGTTTTTCAACACCACCCGGAAAGTGCTGGAGGAACTCGGGGCCGAAGCCAAGCGCACGCTGATCGTCTTTAATAAGATCGACCGAATCGAAGACCCCGCGACCATTCCCTCGCTGCGACTGCATTTTCCGGAGGCGAGTTTTGTCTCCGTGCAGACGGGGGAGGGAATGGAGGGGCTGCTCGCGCGGCTGGCGGATCTTGTGTCGAATAATCTGGTCGCGATGAGCCTGCGAATTCCGCTCCATCGCAGCGATTTGGTCGCGCAACTGCACCGCGATGCCCGGATCGATCGGATCGAATATCAGGAGCAAGGCGTCCAGATCGAGGCGCAGGTGCCGGCGCGACTGGCCGAGGTGCTGGAGGAATTCACCTTTGTCCCGGACGAAAGGGCGCTCGAGACAGTGCGTGCCTAATCGATTACAAAAATGAAAATTGCGATAGCGGGAGCGGGCGGAAGACTAGGCGCCGCGATGGTTCGGCATTTGTCGGAAACGCATGAGGTACTGGCGTGGGGTCGGGCGGAGTTGGATTTGGCCGAGCCGGACTCGATCCGAAAAGCCTTGGCCGAGTCGTCGTTCGACGTGCTGGTGAACTGCGCGGCGCTCACGGCGGTGGATTATTGCGAGACGCATCGCGAGGAAGCCGTCCGCCTCAACGCCGAAGCCGTGGAAATCATGGCGGCGGAATGCGCGCGCGCCGAGGCGAGGCTGGTGCAGATCAGCACCGACTATGTTTTCGATGGCGAGAAGGATACGCCCTATCACGAAAAGGACGAGGCCCGGCCCCTCAGCGTTTATGGCGAGAGCAAGCGGCTCGGCGAAGTCGCCGCTCTGGCCGGAAGCAGCCGAAATCTGGTGGTCCGGGTTTCGTGGGTTTACGGACCGGATCGTCCCGCGTTTCCAGACATGATCCTGCGGCGCGCGTTGGAAAACGACCAGGTCGAAGCCATCGCCGATAAAGTCTCCACGCCTGCTTCGACGCTCGAGCTGGCCCCGGGAATCGAAGCGCTGATTTCCGCCGAGGCCCGCGGCATAGTGCATCTCTGCGATGGCGGGAGCTGTACCTGGCAGGAATACGGACAGGCCGTGCTCGATGCCGCGCGGGCCGCAGGCCTGCCGCTGAAGGCGGAGACCGTGGGCGCGATTACCCTGAGCGAGCTGACTGCCTTTGTGGCGAAGCGCCCGCGCTACACCGCAATGACCACGGATCGCTTTACTCAGTGGACCGGCCTGACCCCGCGGGCTTGGGCGATGCCACTCGCGGAATTTGTGCGGGAACATCTGATTTCCTCGCGCGCCCGCTGCTAAAAGTTTTTCCCTTTCGAGTGAAAAGGCCAGACGGAACGGACCGGGTAGTGGTTATAGGACGGCGTCCCTCGCTCCCCGCACCTCACGGCTGCACCCGGATTCATTCCTCTCTCTTCTCAGTTAGGATAATGATGCGCGGCAGTATAGTTTGTTGGTGGCAGACGGGACGCATGCGCCCGCCTCCTGCTATCGCGATGCCCAGTTCCGCACGTAGTCCTCAACGGCTTCCTGCCACTGGCGCGGTGGGCGGCCGATGAGCGAGCCGAGCCTGATGGCGAGGGTGGCGAGTTGTTCACTGTTCGATTCAGCCAGCGCGCGCCAGCAAAAGGAATATGCTCGCTATGTGGAAAGATCGCGGAGAGATCAGGCCCAGCGCTCAACTGATTTTGCAGAGCCCAAGCCGAGCAGTTGCCGCATGATCCTCCAAATATCGATCCACCAATCGTCGCGACCAGTTTGAACTGATGCGGCTCCTAATTTCCGGGCAAGATTCTTCCTTGTTGGGCAAGGACATTCTTGAAGTCTCGGACCGAACCGTCCCCAAAAACCATCAGATTACCGAGGCCGTGCATGTCCCCTCGTTCTGAAAACCATGGCGTCTGCGTTAAAAGAAAGGGAGTGCGAGGTTTCGCATCAAATGGGGTGCCGAAGTAATCTGAACGGAAGTTCTCCTCCGACTCGTAGTCCGGGCTACCAACTAATTCCTGAATGGTAGGGCAGATCCACGCCTTATGCTCGATGCCGTATGGATCGAGAGTCGTGACCCACGTCTTGGCCAGGATTTTGGTGTCGTTCCCCACCAAGGGAATCTGCGGCCAATGCCCATGATCCTCGATATAGGCCGATGCCCCTCTGTGAAGAGACCGCAGATTAGAAGTGCAGTGCGCTCTTCGAATCCTATTCTTAGCCGAGTCAAGTGCGGGGAAAAGGAAGGCACCAAGAATCGCCAAAATCACCAATACCGCCAGCAGCTCTATCAAGGTGAATCCAGCCAGTGACGATCGAAAACGAGTTTCTATCACAGCATGTTTTTCCGCCAAACAATTTCAGCGAGACTCGGCCTAATGATTGCCGAGGCTCAGGTGCCAGAGGTAGCGTTGGTCAGAGAAAATGCAGTAATGGGGCTTGTGGAACTAGTTTGCTGAACTCCATCGACGATGAAGGAGTAGGTTGTCGCGGTAAAGCTAGCAATTACCGATGCAGTTCCAGTAAGATCTCTTGATCCTCGCCCCGATGTCGATGCGATTAGGCGCCCGCTTCCACCTTTGACAAACGTGAAGGTGTCACCGCTTGAAGTAGTATCGATGAATGTAGCCACACTGGTCAGGTCGAGAACGGCAAAAATCTGCCCCTTTTGAGAATCGCTTAAACCAATAATAGTGGAGTTGTAGGCGACATCATCCAGGAAAAAGATAGCTGCTCCGTTTACCACTCCCGACGAATCTCCCACCAACGAAAAAAGACCCAATGCGTTGGACCCGATAAACGCATCCTCATCCACAGGATCGCTCCCCCCACCACCAGCCGTGTCAGGAAGCAAAATTCCAGTGTAAGTGCCGGAAATAGTCCGCGCACCCCCTCCATAAGGGACGCCAGGGCCGAGCGCTAAAGCCTCGGAGTGCACGAAGAGAAAAATGACCGAAAGGGTGAGAGGAATACGGAACATCGGGCGCATACGCGAAAGTTCCAAAAATCCACCGCACAGTCAATTTATATTTTGTTTATATTTTGGCCCCGCCAAAAACGCGCAGAGGCGGGCGGCCGCCACTCCACGATGACTCAAGGCACTCTTTTTCCTGTCGGACAATTCTGCAAACGTCTCGCGGTGGCTAAGTGGCTGAAAGATCGGATCATAACCAAAGCCGTGCTTGCCGAACTCATCAGTGGTTATCTCTCCTTCAACTGACCCCTCTGTCACCGCAATCACCTTTCCGCCACGCGCTACAGCGAGCGCACAGTGAAACCGGGCCGCTCGGTTCCTGTTCCCGGCCAGCGCCTGGAGCAGCTTCGCTCTGTTCTCCGCATCAGTGGCGGCGGGCCCGGCATAGCGCGCGGAATACACGCCGGGAGCGCCGCCGAGCGCATCCACCTCCAGCCCGGAATCGTCGGCCAGCACCAGCCCGTCATAACGCGCCGAGGCGTGCAGGGCCTTGATCCGGGCGTTTTCCTCGAAGGTCGCGCCCGTCTCCGCGGGAGCTGACACGCCGGGGAGAACCGACATGTCCACCATCTCGAACCGGTCGCCCAGCATCCGGCGGAATTCGGCGGCCTTATGAGGGTTGTGAGTGGCGATCAGCAGGGGTGGCAAGGGGGTTGAGAGTTGAGGGTTGAGAGTTGAGAGGCGGGCCGCTTACCTTCTCCGTCCGCGCCGCGGCTGTTTTTCCCACACTCAACTCTCATCTTTCAACTCTCAACTTCCCCATGACCGAGCGCCGCAGGCAATATCCCTTTGAATCCTTCGAGCCGAAATGGCAGCGGCACTGGCGGGAAAAGGCGACCTTTGCCACGCCCAACCCAGGCGATCCTGGATTCGACGCTTCCAAACCCAAATATTACGTCCTCGACATGTTCCCCTACCCCAGCGGAACGGGGCTGCATGTCGGGCATCCGGAGGGCTACACCGCCACCGATATCGTGGCCCGCTTCAAGCGCATGGCGGGCTGCAACGTGCTCCACCCGATGGGCTGGGACGCCTTCGGTCTGCCCGCGGAACAGTATGCGATCAAGACGGGCCAGCATCCCCGCGTCACCACCGAGCAAAACATCGCGCGTTTCCGCCAGCAGTTGCAGGCGATCGGTTTCTCCTACGACTGGGCTCGCGAGGTGAACACCACCGACCCCGCTTACTTCCGCTGGACGCAGTGGATTTTTTGGCAGCTTTACCACGCCTGGTTCAATCCCGAGTCGAAAAAAGCCGAGCCGATCTCGACCTACCTGGGCGCCGAGCCCGACAGCGTGCGCCTGGCCTACGTGGCGGAGGTGCCGGTGAACTGGTGCCCGGAGCTCGGCACGGTGCTGGCCAACGAGGAAGTGGTGGAGGGCAAAAGCGAGGTGGGCGGCTTCCCGGTCGAGCGTCGCCCGATGCGGCAGTGGATGCTGCGGATCACGGCTTTGGCCGATCGCCTCATCGATGAACTCGACACGCTGGACTGGCCGGAATCGATCAAGCTTCTCCAGCGCAATTGGATCGGCCGCAGCGAGGGCGCGCAGGTGGATTTCGCGCTCGAAGACTCGGAGAAATCGATCGCCGTCTTCACCACCCGGCCCGACACGCTCTACGGCGCCACCTACATGGTGCTGGCCCCGGAACACGCGCTGGTGGATGAGATTGCGTCCCCGGAACAGCAAGCGCCGATCACCGCCTATCGCGAACTCGCCACCCGTAAAAGCGATCTGGAACGCACGGAGCTGGCCAAGGAAAAAAGCGGTGTCTTCACCGGCGGTTACGCCTTGAACCCGGTGAATGGAGAGCGCATTCCGATCTGGATCGCCGACTACGTGCTGGCCGGTTACGGCACCGGCGCGATCATGGCCGTGCCGGCCCATGACGAGCGCGACTGGGAGTTCGCGAAAAAATTCGGATTGGAGATCCGGCGAGTGGTCGCGGCCTCAAGGAGCGCGGACGTCCCGTCCGCTTCCCCCTCCCATTTCCTAGACTCCCGAGCCGAAACCAAGATCACGCGCCACCGCCTCTCGCACTGGCAGCAGTCGAACCGCTATTATTTCATTACCTGGCGTCTAGCCGACAGCCTGCCCGCCGCCAAAATGGCCGAGCTCAATCAAGCCCGTGAAACCTGGCTACAGGCTAATCCGCGCCCGTGGGATCCAGATACTGAAGCCGCTTACCATCGGAATTTCTCCAGCCGGATAGACGAGTGGCTGGATGCCGGCACGGGCGAATGCTGGCTGCGGCAACCGGAGAATGCCGCGATCGTGGCAGCGGCTCTGACGCATTTCGATGGTCAACGCTATGATCTGCGGACGTTCGTGGTGATGCCGAATCATGTGCATGTGCTGGTGCGGCTGTTTCCAGAGCAGGATCTCCCGAAGACAGTCCAAGGGTGGAAAAGCTTCACGGCTAAAACGATCAACGGCCGGCTAGGACGCGAGGGGAAGGTGTGGCAGGAAGACTATTTTGACCGGCTGATCCGGGATGAGGCCCATCTTTTTCGGGCAGGGGAATATATCGCGCGTAATCCGGTGAAGGCCGGGCTTCTGGGGGGGGAGTTTGTATTGTTTAATCAGAAGGGGGAAGCGGACGGGACGTCCGCGCTCCTTGACCCCGGCTTTGCGGTCAATTCACCTTTGATTGAGGGGCTTGCAACCGCTGACGCCAAATCCGCGATGATCGCCTGGCTGGAGGAACACGGACACGGCCGCGGCACCGTCAATTACAAGCTGCGCGACTGGCTTTTCTCGCGGCAGCGCTACTGGGGCGAGCCATTCCCGATCTATTGGGAAAACGGCCGGCACCACGCTGTCCCGTCCGATCAACTCCCGGTGCTGCCGCCGCGGCTGGACGATTTCAAGCCGACCGGCACGCCCGAGCCGCCCCTTTCCAAGGCGGCCGGCTGGGTGCGCTATTCCGACACGGCCCGGCGGGAATGCAACACGATGCCCCAGTGGGCCGGCTCGTGCTGGTATTACCTTCGCTACTGCGATCCACGAAACCCCGAGCGTTTCATCAGCGAAGAAGCCGAGCGCTACTGGATGAACGTTGATCTTTACATCGGCGGGACCGAACACGCTGTGTTACATCTGCTCTACGCTCGTTTCTGGCATAAGGTGATGTTCGATCTGGGGTATCTCACCACGGCGGAACCGTTTCAGCGGCTCGTTAACCAGGGCATCATCCTCGGCGAGGACGGCGTGAAGATGTCGAAGAGCCGAGGCAACGTCGTCAATCCCGACGACGTGATCAGCCTCTACGGGGCCGACGCGTTCCGACTTTACGAGATGTTCATGGGACCGCTGGAGCAGATGAAACCCTGGAGCATGACCGGCGTGGAGGGCGTTTACCGATTCCTCGCGCGGGTCTGGCGCCTGGTGATGGAGGAAACGCAGACCGGCGACTGGCAGCTCTCGGCCGCGCTGGCCGAGGCCGAGCCGACCAAAAAACAGCTTCGGGTGATCCACCGCACGATCCGGAAAGTCACCGAAGATATCGAGGCGCTTTCCTTCAATACCGCCATCGCCGAGATGATGAAATACGTGAATGAATTCACTGGAGCCGAGCAGCGCCCGTTGGCGGCGATCCGCTTTCTGCTGCAGATCCTGAATCCGTTCGCGCCTCACCTCACGGAAGAACTCTGGTCGCTGCTCACACCGGCATTTCCCGGCTTCGAGGGCGAGCTGGCCTACCGCGCGTGGCCGCGGTTTGACGAACAATATCTGGTCGAGGACGAAATCGAAATCGTCATCCAGTTCAACGGAAAACTGCGCGATAAAATCACCGTCGAGCCCGGCGCCAGCAAAGAGCAGATCGAGCTCGCCGCTCTGGAGTCGGCGAAAATCGTGGACGCGCTCGCGGGAAAAGCTCCGCGCAAAGTGATCGTGGTCCCCGGCAAGCTCGTCAATGTGGTCGGCTGAGCCCAGCCCCGGTTCTACTCGGGGCGATTAACCTGCACGTCCAGCTTCTCGAGCAGGCGATCCACCTCCACGTGCCCACCGATGAGGGCCTGAATCTTTCGGATCTTGGCATAATCGCCCGGCAGCGTTTTCACCGTCATCGAATGGATCCGGCTGGCGACGGCGTAGCTGTCCAGCGACGAGCCGATCGTCGGAACGTCTGAGCGTTTGATCAGATCGACGACGCTTTGATGAGGAAACAAGTCTCCACTCAACACCAGACCGGCCAGCGCCCGGCCATCGAGATGCACCAGCGAACTCGTGGAGAGAGCCGCCAAGATCACGTCCTCCCGATCGCCCGGGGTGATGACCAGGGTGCCGGGGGAAAAATATTCCATCACGTGGCTCGAACTCATGGCCCCAATGATCACGCGTTCCACCCGCCGGTGTCCCTTCGAAACCGCGTTGATGAATTCGCCTTTGATCGTGCGGCAGATCTGATCCAGCGTCGGCTTGGCCAGCAACGGCTCTTCCGGAATCACGCCGAGGAGATCGATGCCCAAGCGCCCCAGCCCCCGGCGGGCAAAATCGGAAACCCGCTCGATCTTATCCGGATGCACCTTGTTCAGGATGACCCCCACGACTTCCACGCCTTCCTGATCGAATAAGGCCTTATTCAGCGCGACCTCGTCGATGGGACGGCCAATGCCCCCTTCCGTCACAATCAACACCTTGGACTGAAGCAGGCTTGCGACCCGCGCGTTCGACAGATCAAAGACCGAACCCACTCCCGCATGGCCCGTGCCTTCGATGATGGTGAAATCCTTCTCCCAGGCGGCACGGTCGAATGAATGCTGGATGCGTTTGACCAGGAAATCGTTGTTCGCCTCGTTGATGTAGCGGCGGGTGAAATCGGGCCGGACCGCGATCGGACTCATCGCGTCCAGCGGCGTTTTGACGTCGAACGTTTTGTCGATCAGCAGCGAATCCTCATCGATCTGGTGCCCATCCACCTCCTCGACCCGCTGCCCCACCGGCTTGATGAAGCCGATTCGCCCCAGCCGCTTCTTCAGTTCCGTGAAGAGACCCAGAGACGTCGTGGTCTTTCCGTCGTTTCGCTGGGTGGCAGCGATGTAGAGGCGAGGCGTGTCGGTATTCAAAATCAGCCAGCGTCGGGGCCGGACGGCGTCAGCGGATAAAGCTTTCGATACTCGATCGCCTGCAGCCCCGCAATGGCGGCCAACCCCATGATTTCCTCCACCCTCGTCGCCCGGGAAACATTGGCGCACGGTCTCGAAAGGCCCAGCAGGAGCTGACCGTAGGTTTCCGCGCCCGCCAGAAATCCCATCAGCTTCGCCGCCACGTTGCCGCTGTTCAGGTCTGGAAACACGAGCACATTCGCCCGACCGGCGACGGTGCTGTTCGGCGCTTTCTGAGCGGCCACGTCTGGAATAAGCGCCGCGTCCACCTGCATCTCCCCATCGATTTCCATCTCCAGGCGTTGCTCGCTCGCGTGCCGCCGGGCCATCGCCGCCGCCGCCGCAATCCGCTCGGTCACCGGCATTTTGGCGCTGCCCTTGGTCGAGAAACTGACCAACGCCACCCGCGGCGTGGCGCCCGTGAGCTGCCGGCAAATCATTCCTGTCTCCAGGGCAATGGCCGCCAACTGCTCGACCGAAGGCTCCGGAATCACCGCGCAATCCGCAAAGATCAGCACATCGCTCGGCGTCAGGCTCTTGTTATGAAGATCGAGAATCATGCAGCTCGAGATCGTCTCGATCCCCGGCAGCGGCTTGATCAGTTGCAACAGCGGCCGAAAAAGCGAACCCGGATAACCCTGCGCGCCGCCCACCAGCGCGTCCGCCAGCCCATATTGGATCATCATGGCCGCGAAATAGGCCGGTTTTTTCATGATCTCCTCCGAGCCCGAGCGTCCGATATCGCGATAACGGCGCAATTTCTCCAGCCGTTCGCAGAAGAGCGGCAATTCCTGGGAGGTCGCCGGATCGATGATTCCGATGTGATCGAGGTCGATCTTCTCCTCCTTGGCTATCCTTTCGATTTCCGCCCGATGCCCCAGCACCAGCGGCGGACCGAGCTTGGCCGCGGCGAATTTCCCGGCCGCCCGCAGCACCCGCGGATCCGTCCCTTCCGGAAAGACGATCCGCTTCGGATGGCGCTTCAGCTTTTGAAACACGGTTTCGATAAATTTCATGCGGCTCAAAGGGTGGGCGCTTTGGCAGGACGTCACAAGCGGGAAAATTCCCGAGATCCCGACGCGGCGACAAGCGCCTCCCTTCGCCGGGGCTGCCCGTTGACAGCGCAAAACCCCAATGCTAGCGTCCGGTCCGTCACCACCTTACCGGTGCGAAATATGCTGGATCGCCAAGTCCTCGTCCTGAACCGCCTCTGGCAGGCGGTCAACATCTGCACGGTGCGCCGGGCCTTCACTTTGCTCTGCCAAGGCCACGCCCAGGTGGTGCGAGCCGACGCGCAGAACAATTTCTTTACCCACGATTTCGAGAGCTGGAGAGATCTCTCCGCGCGGGAGCCCGAGGAAGAAATGGTCCACTCCATCGCCTTCCAGATCCGCATCCCGCGCATCATCGTGCTCGCGCTTTTCGATCGCATGCCCCAGAACGAGGTCAAATTCACCCGGCACAACATTTTCGAGCGGGATAAATACACCTGCCAGTATTGCGGCAGCCATTTCGACCGGCGCGATCTGAATCTCGATCACGTGCTGCCCCGCGACCGCGGCGGCGAGACCACCTGGGAAAACATTGTCTGCTCCTGCATCCCATGCAACACGCGCAAGGCCAATCGCCTGCCCCACGAGGTGAACATGCGCCTCATTCGCAAACCGAAGAAGCCGAAGTGGCGTCCGTTCGTCAACTTCACCTTCCACAGCGGTCGCCACGAGAGCTGGAAGCATTTCATCGATGTGGCCTACTGGAACGTGGAACTCAGCGGATAGCGCGGGGAGTATCCGGTTTCACGGCGTCCGCGTTTCCGGAAACGACTAGGCTCCGGCGGCCAGCAGCAGGTCCCGCTGCCAGTCCATCAGGCCCGCCATCGTTTCCTCACGGTCGTCCGCCAATCCCTCCAGCACGGCGCGGGGCGCGATGACCGAAGGATCGATCCCCAGCTTCTTCGCCATCGCGTCGCGCTTCCCTCTGATGGCCCGAATCGAGGCCTCTTGCTCCGGAGTGGCTCTCGGTCGGCCCCCGCCCTTTTTCTTTTGGGGCCACTCGCTCTCTGGCAGCGACAGCGCGTCGTCCACCGCTTTCTGAAAACGGCGGAATCTCCCGCTATTCATCTTGGGAAACTCGATCCGCTCACCTGCTTCGATCCGGGTGGCGGATCTCAGCATGGGCTCGTTTCCCAGAATGTGGAAGCTCGGGCGATCGGCCCGGCTGGCCTCCTCATCCCGCCACCGCCAGATCGCGCGCAGAATCGATCCCGCCCGAGGCGAGAGTTTGTGGCTGCCGGTAATTCGCCAGGTGAGATCGGGATCTTTCCCACGCACTTCCGCCGCCTGCTCGACCGCGCGGGCACACCATTCGCGGTGCCAGCCCAGCCGGCCTTTCGCCTCCAGTTCTCCCTCCAGAAGGGCCGCCAGCTCGATTAAATATTCCGTATCCTTGCGCGCGTAGGCGGACATGGTGTCGGTCAGCGGCCGGCGCGCCCAGTTCGCTTTCTGCGAGCCCTTGGCCAGCTCGACCTGGAAATATTTCAACAGCAGCGCCGCCAGACTGAACTGCTCCAGCCCCAGCAGACGTGCCGCCAGCATGGTATCGAATACCGACCTCGCTTCCGCAAATCCGTTGCGGCGAAGCAGGCGCAAATCGTAATCCGCGCCCTGTAAAATGATCTCCCTCTTCTCCAGCGTGCGCCACAGCGGGCGGAGATCGATCCCCGCCGCCAGCGGATCAACCAAGGCATCGCATCCCGGCACGCTGATCTGAATGAGGCAGAGCTTTTCGTGATAGCAATGCATGCTGTCCGCTTCCGTATCGACCCCGATCCGGGGAAACGGGGCGATCACCTCGACCAAGGCGGCGACTTCTTCCGAGGTGGACAGCAGGTGTTGCGACAGCTCCGGATGCTCGATCACGCGAGGCGGGCGCTTACCGGATGCCCGCCAGAAGAAGTTCAGCATTGGTGTTGGTCGCTTTGATATGGTCGAGGAGAATTTCCATGGCTTCGAGGGCCGGCAGATCGCTCAATTGTTTGCGCAGACGGTGCACGGCCTCGAGTTCCTCAGGATGATAGAGCAGCTCCTCGCGGCGAGTGCCTGACTGCAGCATGTGAATAGCGGGGTAAATGCGCTTCTCGGTCAAGGACCGATCGAGATACAGCTCCATATTGCCCGTCCCCTTGAACTCCTCGAAGATCACATCATCCATCCGGCTCTGCGTCTCGATCAGGGCCGTCGCCAGGATGGTCAGACTGCCGCCTTCCTCCACATTGCGGGCCGCGCCAAAGAACCGCTTGGGCTTGAGCAGCGCTTTCGCCTCCACCCCGCCGGACATAATGCGGCCCTTGCCGGACTGCATCGCATTATAACCCCGCGCGAGCCGCGTGATGCTGTCGAGCATGATAATGACATTCTCCTTTTGCTCCACCAGCCGGCGGGCGCGCTCGGAGACCAGCTCCGCCACCTGGATATGGCGCACCGGAGATTCGTCGAAGGTGGAGGAGTAAACCTCCGCCTCCACCGTGCGCTCGAGGTCGGTCACTTCCTCGGGGCGCTCGTCGATCAGGAGCAGGATCACGCGAGTCTGGGGCGAGGATGCGCGGATCGCCCGGGCCATTTCCTTCATCAAAATGGTTTTTCCGACTCGCGGCGGGGCCACGATCAGGCCGCGCTGGCCGTATCCCAGAGGAGCCACCAGATCCACGGCGCGGGCCGAGACGGATTTGGTGACGGAATTTTCGAGAATGAGCCGCTCCTCCGGAAACAGCGGGGTGAGTTTGTCGAAATGAACCGGCTCCGACCAGTCGGCCGCGGGCTGGTCTTCGATCTCGAGCACTTCGTCCACCGAGATCACTTTTTCGCGGTCGCGCGGGAGTCGCACCGTCACCTTCAGCTTTTGCCCGGGCCGCAAAGCATACTGCCGCACCACCGACGCGGGGACCGCCACATCGTCCGGACCCGCCCGAAAATTGAAGCGGGGCCAGCGCAGCACGCCCGCCTTCTCGGAAATCATCTCCACCAGCCCCGAGGCTTCCACGACGGCTCCGGCGGTGAGATGCCAGCGCATAACATCCGCCACCAACTGCCGCCGGGTGCGGTCCGAGCTGACCCGCAACCCGAGACCCCTCGCCTCGACGCTCAGCTCCGGCATCAGGGCGGCATGCCAGTCGTCGAGCGTTCTCTTCTCAGTACTGGGCGTTCGGGGCATCTGAGTCGAAACTGGAGATGAGTTCATGGCGAGGTCAGGAGCCGGGCGCAGAGTTCAGCCTGTCGATGGAGAGACGGCAAATCGCCATCGTTCCAGATCAAATGGGTGGTACGAACGATTTTGGGGGCCATGTCCATCTGGGCTTCGATCATCCGACGGGCTCGATCCGGCTTGATTCCTCTGATTTGCGTTAGCCGCCTCATCTGCGTCTCGCGGCTGCTCCCCACCAGAAGCACGGCAGGAAGTTCCAGATCGGCCTCGGTCTCAAATAAAAGCGGAATGTCTATTATGAGCCAGCCCGGAACGGATCGATTCGATAGCGCCAACTCCGTCCAGGCGGCGCGCACCCGGGGATGGATGATCGCTTCAAGCCCTCGCCGTTTTGCCGGATCGGAGAAGACCATTGCGCCCAACCGGGCTCGATCAATTTGCCCCGTCGCCCTCAAAATATCTCGGCCGAATTTTCCGGCGATGGCATCGATCGTTTCCTCCGACCCCTCAAGGAGCCCATGCACATATTTATCAGAGTCAAAAACCTCCGCTTGCAACCGGGCCGCCAGCAGAGTGGTGAGAGTGGACTTACCGGAGGCAATGCCGCCGGTAAGTCCCAAAATCGGCACGGTCCGTTTACTTGCCCTTCATGAGCAGCGGCGCTTCGGGAACGAAGTTCGATTCGATCCGCGGCGGAGCCAGCACTTCAATCTGCTCGTTCTCATCCAGCTCCTTCAGGATGGTATTGCCCGCCGCGTCAATCAAGCGGGCGGTGACGAAGACCGTGAGGTTCCTTTTGATATGCTGATCGATGGACGAGCGGAAGACTCGACCGAGAATCGGGATGTCGCCCAAAAGAGGCACCTTGTCTTCCACCTTTTGCACATCTTCCCGGATCAGCCCCCCCAGCACCACCGTCTGACCGTCCCAAATACTTACGCTGGTCGTGATCTTGCGGGTGCTGAAGACTGGCTGATTAATGACGTTAGCGGTCAAGACAGTGGTTTGAGGGATCCCCAGCACCGAGATACTCGAAGAGGTGATGGGACTTCCATAGTTGATGAAACCATCGAATTCAACCACCTGAGGCACCAGGTTTAGATCGATCGTATAGCCGTCCGGTCCCACGATCGGCTCCACCTCCAGCGTGATGCCGGTGTTGCGGGTCTCGAACGCCGTCGGCGTGGTGGGTGTGACCGGAAAGCTGCTCGAGCTGGAGGAGTTCGAGTTGAACCCTGTAAGCGGATCAAAGAGGGTGACTATCGTATCGCTAACAAAGGTCTGCTGGGGAATCTGCGGAGGATCGAATTCAGTGGGATAACGGAATTCGCGAATGATTTCCACCACCGCACGTTGCCCGCTTTTGGTCGTAACGCGGGGAGCGGAAAGAAGATCGATGCCCTTCTTTTGATTAAGCGCGCGCATCACCAGTTGAAATTGCGGGTCCGTGAACACCCCGGCGAGAGAAAGCACGCCAGGAGCGATATTACTGCTTCCCACAAAGTTCGCCAAGAGCGCGTCGATCGCATTGTTGGAAATACCGTTATTGCCCGAGCGATTGCCGGCGGTCACGGGATTGGTTCCCACCACGCCCGCATTCGGATCGACGAACGGGAAGTCAGCATCCCCGAAAGGCTGCGACGTGCCGGTGGTGCCCCCTCCGAAGAAGACCCGCTCGTTCCGTCCGGGAATATTCGCCTGACCCAAGAGCAGATCGAAGCTGAGCTCCTTCAGATTGTTTTGCTGCACCTCGACAAATTTCGACTCGATCTCAACCTGAGTCGGCCCACTTTGTCCATTGCCCGCCGCCACCAAAGTGTCGATCAAATCGATATTTTCCTGACTGTTTCGCACGATCAGGCGGCTCGAACTGGGAAGGAAGTTGGCGGCCGATCCCGGGGGGAATTTAACCCCATTCCCTTCCAGAAACTCTTGCACGGCCCGGCGCTGAATGAGACCCGTGTTCTCGGCACCCACCGTGGTGTTTCCGCCGCCGAAACCCCCTGAGTCCGCTTCATTCCCGCCCGATGAGGTCGTGGGAATAAAATCAGGTTTAACGCGATATTCTTTGGTGATTAGGTAATCGACAGGTTCGTCCTGAGGCACCACCGCCACCGCATACTCATCGACTTTGACTTTTAGCCCGGAAAGGTCGGCAATGTAAGTCAGGGCTTGCAGCAAAGGAACCTGCCGCAATGACAGCGTGATGCGGGCTTCGGCGGGATCGACCGCGGGCGCCGTCACGGCGGCGGTCGTCTCTTCGGGCACCACCGCTTCAGGCAGACCAGGAATAGCGGGCTCCGCGGGGAGCTCCGTCTCCGTTGAGGTTATCCCCTGCGGTGCTGGGGCGCTTTCCATTTTAAGCACGATGTTCACCCCGCGTTTCGCCGGATCCGGCTCGGTCGTATCGAGTTCCACGCTCTTTTGCTTGAGGAAATCGACCGCCTCCCGCACGGTGGCATCGCGGAATTGAATCTGCGGCACGATAATGCGGGTGAGCCGGTTTAGCAGGGCCTGGTTATCCGGGAGGTTTTGCGTATTGACCCGGCTATCGGACTCCCGGTTCAGGCTGTAGTCCCGCACGGGGCTCTGCCAGCGACGATCCACTTCCCAAAGCATGCGGGAGCGGGCCTCGTTATACCCGTCGATCGCATATTCCGATTTCGCTTTAGCGACCTGCTCCTGTCCTTTCCGCGCGGCACTATTGTAGGGGTCGAGGTTCAGGACCTGATCGTAGCGTTTGGTCGCCAGATCGTAGCGTCCCGTCTGGTGGAACTGCTTGCCCTCGAGCAGAAGCTGCTTCACTTCTTCGACCCGGCCCAGAAATTTTGGCCCGGAAGTCTTGTTGAAGTATTCCGGATCGGCCAAATGCCTTAGCATCAGCTCCGCCTCGGCACATTCGGGCGCATAGCGATCCTCCAGCACGAGCTGGCAGAGAACTTTGGCATCGTCATAGCGGCCTTCGGTGATTCGCTGAGCGCCCAGCTTGACTCCGGCATCGCACAATCCCTCCCGGGCGTGGCTCCGTAGCGCGGTCGTTTCCGGCGACTCATTAGTGATGTCCAGCACGAGGCGATACTGGCCGAAGGCAGTCTCGTAATCCTTTCCCTCCATGGCCTCGTCGCCCAGCCGGACGGCTTCCTGGGCCTTGGTGGCATATTGCTCCCGGCGCGTGATTTCCGTCGAGCTACTCTGGACGGTGGTTCGCGTGGCGGTCGCACCGTACTGGCCCGCATAGAGGGCAGGATACAGGAGAAGCGAAGCCACACCGCAGGAGATGATCGATTTAGCAGGCATGATATTGGGGAGCGTAACGAGCTGGAATTTCATGGATTACTTTCCTTTCCCGTAAAGATCGGGCCGCGGCAGCACCGGAGGAGCCAATTCCGGCGGGGCGATCGGTTCGACGATCTCTTCTTCCTCATCCAAGGTCAGCAAGGCTTCACCGGCGGGGTTGAGCAGCCGGGCGGTCACAAACATGACCAGATTCCGTTTCAAATGCTGATCCACCTGGGATCGGAAGGCGCGTCCAATGATCGGGAGGTCGCCCAATAATGGAACTTTATCCTCCACTTTCTGAATGTCTTCACGCATCAGGCCGCCGATGACGACCGTCTGACCATCGATCAGAGAAACGCTGGTGGTCACGCGACGCGTGCTGAAGATCGGCTGATTGATCACGTTGGTCGTGATGATGACTGGGAGGGCGATTCCCGCCAGGTTGGTCACGCTCGACTGAATCGGGCTGCCATAGTTAATGAAGCCCTCAAATTCGACCACCTGAGGCACCAAGTTCATATCGATGGTGTAACCATCGGAGCCGACCACGGGCTCGACTTCCAAAGTAATGCCGGTGTTCCGAGTCTCGAAGGCGGTCGGCGTAGTGGGAGTCACCGGAAAGGTGCCCGACCGGCTACTGCTGGCCCGTTGCGGGATCTGCGGTGGATCGAACTCGGTGGGGAAACGCAGCTCGCGAATCACCTCCACGACCGCCCGCTGTCCGCTCTTGGTCGTCACCCGGGGAGCGGAGAGGAGATCCACCCCCTTCTTCTGATTCAAGGCCCGAATGACCAGTTGGAATTGGGGATCCGTGAAGATACCGGAGACACCGAAGACCCCCGGAGCCAGATTGGAAGCGCCCGCTACGCCAAACAGCAGCGAGTCAATGGCATTCTGACTAATGGCCAGATTGCCGCTCCGCGTGCCGGCGGAGACAGGAAATTGATTTGCGGTTAAGAAAGGAAAGTCAGCCGGATTCAGCGCGGGCGACGTGCCGGAAGAGCCTCCACCGAAGAACACCCGCTCATTAGGTCCGGGGATATTCGCCTGGCCGAGCAAGGTGTCGAAACTCAGCTCCTTCATATTGTTCTGAGTGATCTCGACAAACTTGGACTCCACTTCCACCAGCACCGGCTGCGTGCCCACCGCCGAGTCCACCAGAACATCGACCAGATCAAGATTCTCCTGCGTATTGCGGACGATCAGCCGGCTGCTGCTGGGAACGAAGGTGGCACTCGCTCCGGTGGGAAACTGCACTCCGGCGGACTGCAGAAAGGCCAGAGCGGTGGCGCGCTCGGCAATCCGAGTGGTAGAGCCGGTAGTGCCCGAAAGAGAAGTCCCCCCACCGAACAGGGAAGCTGTTTCGGACGCGGCCGCGCTCGATGGAACACTGCTGATAAAGCTGGGCGGCACGCGATATTCCTTGGTCACCAGGATATCCGTGGGCTCGGATTGAGGAACGACGGAAACCGCGTACGGATCTATTTTATACTTCAGATCCGCCAGATTCGTGATATAGCGAAGGGCTTCGCGCAACGGGACGTTACGCAGGGAAAGAGTCACACGGCGATCCGCCATCGACGCACCCGCGCCCCCCAGTCCCGGAATGCCAGTTCCGCCCGAAGAACCGTCCAGCTTGAGCACGATATTGACCCCGCGCTGGGCCAAATCGGGCTCGGCCGTGTCGAGGTCGGCGCTTCGCTGCTTGAGGAAATCGATGGCCTCGCGAATGGTGGCATCACGGAATTGCAATTCGGGAATGATGATCCGGTCGAGCTTGGCGATAATGGCATCATTGGTCCGCACTTGGAGCCGCCGCTGTTCGATCACGCCCCCCCCTTCCAGCCCGTAGCGCCGCACGGGGCTCGCCCAGGCGAGATCGAGGTCCGCCAGCAGCCGGCCGCGGGTTTCAGAGTAGGCGTCCATGGCGTATTCCTGCTTCCGCGCATTCACCTTCTCCTGCAATTTGCGAGCGGCGATGTTGTAGGGATCCAAGTTTAGCACCTGATCGGCTCGCTTGATCGCCAGATCGTAACGCCCGCTGTCGAAAAACTGCGTGCCCTCGAGCAACAACTGCTTGGTATCCTCCACTTTTCTCGCAAAAGCCGGGGTGATGGTTTGATTGTAGTAATCGGGGTCTTCCAGGTGCGCCAGCATTTCGATCGCCTCATCGCACTCAGGATGGTATTGGGGCTCCAACACCAGCTTCAGGATGGCCTCGGCATCGCCGAAGCGCCCCTCGGTGATTCGCTTCTCCGCCAGGCAGGTGGCTGATTCGCAGAATCCGTCCAGCGCCTCATCCCGCCATTTTTTCACAGAGTCCGCCGGAGGCAGCAGATCCGCCGCCACCCGATATTGCGCAAAAGCGAGCTCACAATCCCCATTCGACATCGCTTTTTGGGCGTTCTCCAAGGCCACCTGGGCGCGTCCCACTCCCTCCTGCCGCCGGACGGTTTCCCGTTCGGTGATCGTCGTCACATCGGTCCTGCCGAAATTGGCGTCGTAAGTCCCGGCCGAAAGAGATCCAAGAAACGAAAGGCAGATTACAGGGATCAGCGGAAAGGTCTGGGGTGTGATCATAGAAATTCTGGTGGGTGACGAAATGGAGCTAAGCGAGCGATGGTAAAAATGTCTGGGGCGGGGCCGCGCCCGCACGGTGGACGCTATAAATTAGGCAAACTAAGGAACTGGAGGACCATTGACCGGCGGCGCGACCAGCGGCGCACCCAACTTGGGAATGGTATGCTTTTCGCCGGTTTGCGTGTCTTGGATTACCGCCTGAGCGCTGCTTATGTCAACGACATTATACTCAGTATTGAGCGGGGGAAGCTGGAAGGTCTTGCCCAGCTTCACTTTGAACTCACTGCCGTTGGTCAGGTAACTGAACACCGCGAAGGAATCGGGCGAATTGGCGATCTTTTCATTGATCAGGATGACCGTGTCCGCGCTTTCGGTGTTTTCCACCGTGAGTTCCGAAATGTCTGTTTTCACCCCGTTTTCGCTCATGTAACTCTTGTAATCGAATTTCTTGATCACGAATTTAGTCCCCTCGATTTTGTCTTCCAGTTTCAGAAACTGGGTCGGCTGTTTTACGTCCAGGGTATTGATCTGAAAGGTGAGCGAGCTGGGATCCAGCGGGTCGCCCGTGTAGGCGGACAGGAGAACGCGGAACTTGGTCTGCACGAACTCTTTCAGCCGTAGCTTACGCCAGAAGGGAGGATGTGATTCCGGGTTGGTCGGATCGGTCTGGCCGTCGAACTCTTCGCGGTTGGAAAATTTATCGCCGTCGGCATCCTGTTCGAGCACGTTGGTCTCCAGAATCGGGAGATCGTATTTTCTAAACCAATCGTTGGGGACGGGCGGATACAGCGGAGGCGAACCCTCCGCGGTTATATCGAGAAGAGCCTTATCTCTAATAATGTATTTACGCGCCACAAAAAGGGAGCCCCGCGTGTCAGCGACATCCCATGCGGGCGCTGCCGCGATCCGCTTCTCGGCCGCCTCGAGAGCCGAGGTATCCACCGGTTCCACCTCGGTGCTTTTCACCACCTCACGCTTGAGGGAAACAAACCTTTCTCCAAAGCCCAGCGCTTTGGTGATCAGCCATAAGGAAAAGAGGAGCAGCAGCAGCGCGCACACCAGCAACGCGAATTGGTCCCAGCGACTTTTAATCCAATTCATAAGGCTAGGGGCTATTCGCCTGGTTGGCCCCTTCTTCAGCAGACTCCGCGAAATCGACAATGTCGATCGTGACGATGGTCTTCAGCTTTTCGGTGCCGAGAATAAACTCCAGCTTTTTGGCAGCCGCTTGGGCTTGATCGGGTGTCGCTCCACCCCCGAGGATGGCTTCCAGAGACGAGGCGCTTGCCCCGGACGGTGCTGTGGCGGCGCCTCCCCGCTCCGTTTCCACCTTGGGGGGACCCACCGTTTGCTCGTTTTCGATTTTCAAAGTGCGCGCAATCAGAAACTGCTCCTTGGTATTGGCGATCTGATTGAGCACAGTGCGAATGCGGCTCTGCTCTCCCGTGATGGCGAGCGTGAAGGGATATCGGCTCACCAGCTTGGGCTTTTGATCGCCCGCCTTCGCCTGACCGGCGGCGACCGCGCCCCCGGATTCCTCGGGCAGCGACTGCCGCTCGATCGAATCGATGGAAGCGACCTTGGCATTGATGACGCCGCGCACCACAGATTCGATCACGTTCAGCTCCCAGCCGAGCCGCTCCGTCGCCTCGCCCCGGGGAGGGCTGCCCTGATACGCGGGAAAGCCCAAATAAAAACCTTCGGGAAGAGCGACGCCATTTTCCGCGGCGAGCGCCTCGATGGCGGAAACCTTCGAGCGCAGGGAATCCTGAAACTGCTCGGGACTGATGGGCTTTTTGGCCAGCTCCATGGCACTGAGCCGCTCGCGGAGTTTCCGCACCTCCGCGGCGTGCTCCGCTTTTTGGGCAGTGAGCCTGGCAAAATTAGCCTCTTCCGGATAAGGCTTGAGGGCCTGCAGCCGCTGTAGCTCCGCCGTCTGCTGAGCATACTGATCGGCGGTTTTTTCATACTGGGAGCGCGCTCCCAAAAGCAGAAAGAGGAGGACCCCCGCGCCCACGACGGTGACAGTCAGAAGGCCGGCCAGGAATTGGTTATCGCGAATCCAGTTCATGACGCAAAGGGCGCATCCTTCAACTTCAGCCTGAGTTCAAATGGGAAGGCCCACTCCGTGGCTGTCGGCGTCTGCCGGACCGGATTGACAAATTCGCGGCGAGCCAAGTCGATATCGAAATAGGGCGACTCCGCGAGACTTTGCAAAAATTCGTCCACGACGTTGGGATTATCGAGATACAGACCGGTCACTCTCAACCCGGCCCCCCGGTCGGTTGGGGCGTTCCTGCCGGGTCCGGGAGGGCCGGTCCTCACGGGTTTCGGCGGCGCTTCGTTGGGCGCCTTCTCCCCGGGGGCAATGGAAGCGAAGGTCACGCTTTTGTCCGAACTCCCGCCGTCGGAGAAAAAGCCAGGCTCCATCACCGTGATCCAGATTCCCTTGGCGGGAAGGCGGGCATTCAGCTCGGAAATCACCTCCACCCAGTAATCGCGCTCAATCAGAGCCTCGATGTAAGGGGCGGCGGTCGCCTGCTCATCCGCGATCTCCCGGCGGACCGCCTTGAAACGATTCTCGAAGCCCCGCAGCTGGCTGACCTGCGGCTTGATCCCCTCCAGCACTTCCGCCTGAACTTTCTCCGCCTGCCCATAAAAGAGCCCCCACGCCGCCAGCGTCAGCAGCAGGCAGACAGCGGCCAAGACCAGGAACGGCTGGCGCCGCTTCATTTCCTGGGCCTGCGTCACCGCGGGCGGCCGCAGGTTCAGTTCCATCGGGCAGGCGCTGGTGGAGCGCAGAGCCAGACCGACCAGCTCTCCCAGAAGATGCGCTCGACGCGAAGCCACCTCAGCTTTCATCGGAGGGGTCACGGTCACATTCCGCAGCGCATTGAAATATTCGACCGGAATCTTCAGCTTCTCGGCGAAAAACTCGCGGGTGTAAGGCATGCTGGCGCTGCCGCCGGAAAGGTAGGCCCGCACCGGAGCGCTGCCCTGCTGCTGGGCGCGATAGAAGCTGATCGAGCGGGATATCTCGGCATGCAGCCGGGTCATGGTGTTGCGCACCATTTTGGAAACGCGGGCCACTTCCTCGTTGTCCGGTTCGGCGTAGGAGCCGCCGAGGGACACGAAGGCGTCGCGCTTCTTTCGCTCTTCCGCCGCCATCATCGGCTCCTTGAATTCCTTGGCGATGGCCTGGGTGATGGTGGAGCCGCCGATCGGAATGGATCGACTGAAAATCCGCCCCGGCTCGATAAAAATCACGCTGGTCGTCCGGGCGCCCACATCGATGAGCAGCACGGGTTCCCGGACATTACTGTAATTATAGCGAAAGGCGTTATAGAGCGCCATTGGCCCCACATCCACCACCGTCGATTGCAGGCCCGCTTCCTCGACCGCCTCGCTCAGCTCATTGAGCAGATCGGACTTGATGGCCACCAGCACGACCTCCATCTGGCCGTCCGCCGTGTCGCCGACCAACTGATAATCCCAGACCACTTCATTGATCGGAAACGGCACGTTCTGCTGCGCCTCGAAGGTGACAATCTGGTCGATCTTTTCCTCCCCGACCGAGGGCAACTTCACAAACCGAGTGAAGACGGCTTGGGCCGAGATCGCGTAGTTGACCGGCACCTGGCCGGGTTTGCAACGCTCGATCAGTTCATTGACCGCAATTTTAAGCTGTCCGCCCCGAGTGGCATCGGCTGAGGGGTCGGGCAGAAGCTGCGCTTCCTCGTGACGCGCCAGAATCAGTCCGCCATTCGCCCCCGTCCGGAATTCGGCCAGACTGACCGTCTGCATCCCCAGGGCGAGGGTATAGATCTTCGAGGGGACCGCCATGGATTATCAGGATGAAGACGGAAGAAAGATGATCCTATCGGGCGGTGGACTTGATCATCTCGTAGCGATCCCAGTAGAGCGGCGCGAACGGCGTCTCGCTCTTATTCAACACCAGGTTGGGAATCTGCTGAACCTGCTGGAACCAATTTTCGTTCCCACCTCCCTTCCAGCTCTTCTGCGCCACAAGCTGCCCCTTCACCATCATCTGCACCGCGATGTTGTCGAAGGAGTTCTTGCTCATGTTTTTGCCGCCCATCAGCCGCTGCAGGGTGCGGGGCGGGACATACATGACCGACCGCAATTCGGTGCCTTGGGGCACGTTGATATGGGCCACTTCGCCGACGAGCAACTGCTTGTTGATGGCGATGAAGTATTTCACGGTCAGTTCGTCGGTGAACTCAGGCTCGGCCTGAAATGTCACCTCGACCTGGACCCAATCTTGCGGATCGGTCTTCGAATTACGCGGCCCGTATTGAAAGTTGATATCGGGCGTCTTCATCACCTCCGGCGCGATGTCGCTGATCTCGAAACCAGTCCCTTGCGCATGCAGCGGAGAAATGAGCGTTCCGGCGACCAGAGCGACGGCGAGAGAGAAACGGGTCAGGGTATTCATGAGGGGTGAATTTTGAGAGTTCATTCAGATAGCTGGGGAATAACAACCAAAGGAGGGGGAATCACTGAAACTGCGTCCGAAGAGGCAGCGGGGACTTTTATCCCATGCTGCCGCTGATTTTGGCAAAGGAAATATCACGCCGTGCCGACGCGAGGCCGGAAAAAATCGATCGCGCGAACGATGCCCTCCTCAAATTCCACCTTGGGCGACCATCCGAGGATTTCCCGCGCCCGCGTGATATCGGGCTGGCGCACTTTCGGATCGTCCACGGGCAGAGGATGATAAACGATCCTCGAGTCCGAACCAATCAACTTCACGATCTGCTCGGCAAACTGCTTGATCGTCATTTCGCGGGGATTGCCGATGTTCACCGGCTCGTGGTAATTGCTCATCGCCAGCCGGTAAATGCCGTCGATCAGATCGGAGACGAAACAGAAACTCCGCGTCTGGCTGCCATCGCCAAAGACCGTGATCGGCTCGTTCGTCAGCGCCTGGCCGATGCAAGCGGGCACGACCCGCCCGTCGTTCAGCCGCATTCTCGGACCGTATGTATTGAAGATGCGGACAATCTTCGTGTCGAGATGATGATAGCGATGGTAGGCCATGGTCATCGCCTCGGCGAAACGCTTGGCCTCGTCATACACCCCCCGCGGCCCGATCGGATTCACGTTACCCCAGTAATCCTCCTTCTGAGGATGCACCAGCGGGTCGCCGTAGGTCTCCGAGGTGGAGGCGAGCAGGTAGGTGGCTTTCTTCTCCTTGGCCAGCCCCAGCGTGTTATGCGTGCCCAGCGCTCCCACCTTCAACGTCGGGATCGGATGCTCGAGGTAGTCGATCGGGCTGGCCGGCGAGGCGAAATGGAAAATGAAATCCACGTCCTCGGGCAGATAGATGAAGTTGGTGACATCGTGCTTGATGAAGCGGTAGTCGGAATTTCCCGCCAGGTGCTCGATGTTCGATGTGCTGCCGGTCAGGAAATTGTCGATCCCGATCACGCGGTGGCCTTCGGAAAGCAAACGATCGCTGAGATGAGAACCTAGGAACCCGGCGCCCCCGGTGACGACAGAAGTGAGCTTAGTGGCAGGCATCGGGAGTGTGTTTAGCCGAAAGCCCTCGAATCTGGCTACCGGAATTTTCCGTCACCAAAATAATCCGCCCGAGGGGGAGCCCCGTCGGAAAGGCGCGGTTAGCGGGCGCCCAGGCCCAGCACGACCACCGGCACGGTCCGCGCCAGGATTTTCAGGTCCAGCCAGATCGACCAGTTGTCGATGTATTCGAGATCGAGCCGCACCCAGTCCTGGAAATCCTTCACCTGGTTTCGCCCGCTCACCTGCCAGAGACAGGTCAGTCCGGGGCGCACGCTCAACCGCCTGCGCTGGGAGGTGCTCTCAAATTTCTCGACCTCATAGAGGGGCAGCGGCCGGGGCCCGACCAGACTCATCTCGCCTTTCAGCACATTGATGAGTTGCGGCAATTCGTCGATCGACGTGACCCGGAGCCAGCGTCCAAACTTGGTCACGCGCGGATCGTTCGTGAGCTTGAAAACCGGACCGCTCATCTGGTTATGAGCCTCCAGAGCCACCCGGCGGTCTTCCGCGTCCGCGCACATCGACCGGAATTTATACATGAAAAATGGACGGCCGTGCCGTCCGGCCCGTCGCTGTTTGAAAATGACCGGCCCGGGCGAGGAAAGTTTTGTCCCAATCGCGGCAGACACCATGAACGGCAGCGTGAGCAGCAGGAGGAGAGCCGCACCCACGCGATCGATCATCGCTTTCACCAGGAGCGCCCAGGAAAGTTCGGGGGTCGTCCGGAAAACCAGCATGGGCCGACCCGCCAGAGAATCGAAAGTCGGCCGCGCAATCGAAGTCTTGATGAAATCGGCGATCAACCAGGCCTCCACCCCCTCCACCTCACAGGCCGCGATCGCCTCCTGGACCCGGTTCAAATGACTGTGCCCTCCCGCAAAGATCACCCGACTGATGGAATGGCGATGCAGCGCCTCGACCAGATCCGAGATCGGCTGGCGCTCGATATCGATTTCGCCCACCACGTTCATTTCCGTCATTTCGCTATCCGCGATCGATCGGCGGAGTTGCGCCACATCGATCGGCAGACCAGCCAGCAAAATATCCTCGCGGTAGCGCCCGCTTTGAGCCCGGCGTCGCAACAGGGCATTAGTGCAGCGCTCGCGAAGGAGCAGAAGAAGGCCCGCGAAGACCGGGAACATGAGCAGCACCGCTCGACTGGGCACGTCCAGCCTCAGGAAAATGACGCATGACCCGATCAGGATGGTCAGCCAGAACGCGCCCCGCCCCAGCTGGCCGAGGGATTTCCAGAGACTCTTCTGCAGGGGTGCGTGGTAAAAACCCTGCAACTCCAGAATGATCGGACCGAAAGGCATGACCAGGTAGAGCAGCCAGCGAAAATCGTTGAAGGGCGGAATCGGCCCGTCAAAAAAGAACAGCGAATCCGCCCCGAGATAACGAATAACGAACGCCAGCCAAAACGCGGCGGCGATGAGGATGCCATCGACGATTTCCTGAAACTGAAGGCTAAACTGCTGTTCTCTTCCAAGCATTGCGGCAAACTGAGTGGCAGATCATAACAGGATAAATCCCGGATAATAGCCAATTCCCGCCCTCCGCCCCGTGCCCGACCATCCCGCTCCGCTCAATCTGCATCAGCCCAATGTTGTGGGAGCCGTTCACTCCCGCGATAGTTTGCGCCGCGCCGCCCGCCTGAAGCCGGATACCGTCGATATATTGGAAATCCGCCTGGATTTATTGTTGGATTCCCTGCCCGAGCTGCGGAAAATTCTTCCCACCCTCCGCCATCCGCTGTTGCTGACCGCCCGACATCCGCGCGAAGGAGGCCAGGGTGCGCTTTCCGCCGCCGCCCGGCGCGAGCTGCTGGCGGAGTTTCTTCCGTGGGCGTCCGCGGTTGACCTGGAACTGCGTTCGGTCGGCCAACTGGCAAAGCTGCGACCGCTCATCACTCAACAAGGAGCCCTCCTGGTTCTGTCGCACCATGACTTTCGGGCGACACCTTCCCCGCGCCAGCTTCGTTCTCTTCGCTCTCAGGCTCAGAGGGCTGGCGCCGATATTTTCAAAATTGCCACCACCCCTCATTCGTTCACCGAACTGGGTCGCATGCTGGCGCTTTTTCCCGCTCCGCCAAAGATGCCCCAGAGCGTGATGGGCATGGGCGATCTCGGGCGCATCTCCCGCCTGCTCTTCGCGCGGGCCGGCTCGGTTCTGAATTACGGATATCTCGATCAGGCTCTGGTGAGCGGCCAATGGCCCGCCGCTCTGCTGAAAGAACGGCTCAAAGAACTATTAGGGCCATCGCCTTACCTCGACCGCTAGCTCCGGCTCAGGTCAACAGAATGCCCGCGCTCTTGAGCCGCTCCTCGATCGCATCGACCGATTCCTCCACGCTGTCGGCGGTGCCGCTCAACTGCAGGTCAGGCGACTCCGGCGGTTCGTAGGGATCCGAGACGCCCGTGAAATGCGGGATCTCCCCCGCGCGCGCCCGCTGGTAGAGCCCCTTCGGATCGCGGCTTTCGCACACCTCCAGCGAGGTATCGACATGGACTTCCTGAAACTCATTTTCTCCGATGATCTCCCGCGCATGGGCGCGATCTTTCCGATAGGGCGAGATGAACGCCGTGATCACAATCAAGCCGGCCTGGTTGAAAAGGCGGGCCACCTCCGCGATCCGGCGGATATTTTCCGCGCGGTCATCGGCGGAAAATCCGAGGTCGCGGGTCAGCCCGTGTCGGATGTTATCCCCATCCAGGATGAAACAGGCGTGGCCTCCCGCGATCAGCCGCTGCTCCAGCGCGCGGGCGATCGTCGATTTGCCGGAGCCGCTCAGCCCCGTCAGCCACAGCGTCACCCCGCGCTGGCGCAGCAGCTTCTGCCGGTCGCTGGCGCTGACCAGGGTGTGCTCGAGCTGGATGTGCTGGCTCACCGGCTCAGCGGCATCCGCGTCCGGGCGGGCCGCCACCCGATCAATAATCATGCCCGCCGCGACGGTGGCATGGCTGACTCGATCGATGAGCACAAAGCTTCCCGTGTCCGGATTCCGCTGGTAGGCATCGAAGGCGAGGGGACGGTGCAGCGTGAGGCGCACGCGTCCGATGGCGTTCAAGGTCAGCTCCGCCACCTCGCCACTCTCCTCGGTTTTGCGCATCGTGTTTACATCGATGGTGTAGCGGAGTGCGGAGAGCGCCGCCGGCACTTGCCGGGTGGTTTGCTTGACGGTGTAGGTGCCTCCGACCTTGGCCGGCTCCTCATGCATCCAGACGAGCATGGCCTCGAATTCGTTGCCCAGATGCGGCAGATTATTCGGGTGCACCAGCATATCGCCGCGCGAAGCGTCGATCTCATCCTTCAAGGTAACGGTCACCGCCATCGGCGGAAACGCCTCGGCGATTTCCCCGTCCGGCGAGAGAATTCGATCCACCTCGGACGTCTGACCTGAGGGTAGAGACATGACTCGGTCGCCCTTGCGCACCACCCCGGAAGCGACGGTTCCCGCGAAGCCGCGGAAATCCAGATTCGGGCGAAGCACGTACTGCACCGGGAAGCGCATATCGATGAGATTGCGATCACCGGCGATGTTCACATTCTCCAGGTGATGGAGCAACGTCGAGCCATCATACCAATCCGCGTGCGCGCTGCGTTCGACCACGTTGTCACCCCGCAGGGCCGACAAGGGGATGAAGTGCACATCGGAGAACTGCATGCGCGCGGAAAAGTCATTATAAATCTGCCGAATCTCTTCGAAGACCGACTGGGACCAGTCCACCAGATCCATTTTATTGACGGCCACCACCACATGTTTAATCCCGAGCAGTGAGACGATAAAACTATGCCGCTTGGTCTGCGTGATGACGCCCTTCCGCGCATCGACTAGCAAAATGGCCAGATCGCAGGTGGAGGCGCCCGTGGCCATGTTGCGGGTGTATTGCTCATGCCCGGGCGTATCCGCGATGATGAATTTCCGCTTCTCCGTCGAAAAATAGCGATAGGCGACATCGATGGTGATGCCCTGCTCGCGTTCGGCTTTCAGTCCATCGGTCAGCAGCGCGGGATCGAAGTCCGTGCCGGTCGTGCCGTGGACGGCCGAATCTTTGAGCACGGCGGCGAGCTGATCCTCATAGATCATCTTGCAGTCGTAGAGCAGTCGCCCGATCAGGGTGGATTTGCCGTCGTCCACGCTGCCGCAGGTCAGAAAGCGCAGCAGGTCCTTGTCTTCATGCTGCTTTAGATAAGCCTGAATGTCGCTAGTCACGAGATGGGTATCCATGGAGATGTCTAGAAGTAGCCGTCTTTCTTTTTTTCTTCCATCGAGGCCGCGCCGTCGCGGTCGATCACCCGGCCCTGTCGCTCCGAGGTGGTGGCGAGGAGCATTTCCTGCACGATTTTCTCGAGGGTGTCCGCGTCGGAATCGACGGCACCGGTGAGCGGGTAGCATCCCAGCGTGCGAAAGCGAACCCTCCGCTGCTCAGGTCGCTCGCCCGGTCTCAGTTTCATGCGGTCGTCATCGACCATGATAAGGGTGCCGTCCCGCTCCACCACGGGGCGCCGGGCGGCAAAATAGAGGGGAACGATGTCGATCTTCTCGCGCATGATGTAGAGCCAGATATCCAGTTCCGTCCAGTTGGAGAGCGGAAATACGCGGATCGACTCTCCCTGGCGGATCCGGCTATTATATAGATTCCACAGCTCGGGGCGTTGATTTTTGGGATCCCATTGATGAAAGCCGTTGCGGAAACTGTACACGCGCTCCTTGGCGCGCGATTTCTCCTCATCGCGCCGGGCGCCCCCGAAAGCGGCGTCGAATTTATGATGATCGAGCGCCTGCTTGAGGGCGTCGGTTTTCATGATCTGGGTGTGCAGTTCCGAGCCGTGATCGAAGGGGTTGATGTTTTGGGCGGCGCCCTCGGGATTGGTCCAGACGATGATTTCCTGGCCGAGCTCCCGCTGGGTGCGATCGCGGAAAGCGATCATCTCGCGGAATTTCCAACGCGTGTCCACGTGCATGAGCGGGAAGGGAAGCTTGGCGGGATGAAACGCTTTTTGGGCCAGCCGGAGCATCACGGCGGAATCCTTGCCGATGGAATAAAGCATCACCGGCCGCGAGAACTCGGCGGCTACTTCGCGGATGATGTGAATGCTCTCCGCTTCGAGCTGCTGAAGGTGAGAAAGATTAAACGAGGCCATGGGCAGGTGAGGATGGTCTAGATATTATCGCCAAGGAAGGTGTGAATGCCGCATTCCGATTTGTCAAAGCCTGTCCACCGCCCCGCGCGTTCGCCTTCGCCGCTGCCGGTGGGCCGGGTGCACTGCATGCAGCCGATGCTGCGGTAGCCGCGGTCGAGCAGCGGATTGTAGGGAATCTTATTCGCGCGCAGGTAGTTCCAGACTTCCTCGCGGGACCAGCGGGCCATCGGGTTGAGCTTGAGAATGTAACGGTCGCGCAGGACATCGAATTTATAGAGTTCGAGCGTGCCGGTGGTGGAGCGGTCGTCGGACTGATCGCGGCGCAGGCCGGTGATCCAGACATTCAGGTCGGCCAGCTTCTGCTGGAGCGGTTCCACTTTTCGCAGAATACAACAGAGGTCGGGATTACGGTTCCAGAGTTCGGCGCCGTGCTCCCCGGCCTGCTGCCCGGGATTTTGGGCCGGCAGGAGTGACTCGATGGAAATGCTAAAAAAGTCCTCCAATCTCGCTTTCAGTTCATATGTCTCCGGGAAGAGAAACTGCGTGTCGATGGTAAAAACGGGCAGGTCCAGACCAAGCTGACGCGCGCGGTGGATGGTGACCAGACCCGCGCCCTGAAAGCTGGTCCCAATCGCGGCGGACGACCCGAATCGCTCCCAGGTCCACCGCAGAGCCGCGTCAGTCCCTTCGCGCTCGAAGCGATCATCGAGGTCCCGCACCTCTTCGCGGCTGATGTCGTCCTGGCGCAAAGTCATTGGAAAGTCCTAAATGTCTATCGGTTCACTCGGGTATCGAGGAATTCGGACGTTCGCAGTGGTTCTTCGGGATGGCAAGCAGTTTATCCGACAGCAGTTTATCCGCAGTTTATCCGCGAGGCCGGATTGGTCGCGGGCCATCAGGCGCGCGGATGAGCGGACGGCGCTATTTCCCGGTAGAGCGCTTCATACTTTGGGATCAGCGCGCTCCAGTCAAACGCCCCTCGCGCCCAGGCAGCCAGGGGCGCTCGTTTCGATTCCGGCCAGGCCGGGGACTCACCGAACTGTCGGAGGGCCGCGCGCACGCTCTCGCGTTCCGAATCGCAGAAATAGCCTCCCTCCTGATGCTCCATGAAGCCGGGCCAGGGGGTATGGCGCGTCGTCAGAACAGGGGTTCCGACCTGCAGGGCCTCCAGCACCGCGAGGCCAAAATTTTCCGAATGGGTCGGCAGGCAAAACAGGTCCGCGCCCTGGAGAAATGGCCAGCGCCCAGCGCCCCAGACTTCTCCCATCCAATCGATGGGCGGAAGAGTCGGAGCGTGCTGTGTGGCTAGCCGATGGCAATGCCGCAGGTAGGCGGGGTGGCCGCCGCCCACGATGACCAATCGCGCCGAGGGCGGGGACGTTTCCGCCAGCGCTTGCAGCAAAATATCGAGACCTTTCTTGCGATCCACCCGCGAGAGATAGAGCAGTATTTTCTCGGCGGGCTTCCAGTTCAGAGCGGAGCGGGCGGTAAGATAGTCGGGCCGAGCGGAATCGGTCAGGCCCAGGGGAAGGGAAACGACGCGGACACCTGGCACCATTTCCCGCAGGTGATCGGCTTCCAGCGGGCTGGTGCCGAGCAGGGCTGCCGCTCTCTTCAAATAAGGTCGTTCCCCCAAGAAGAAGTAGGGATACTTTTTCCAGCGCTTGCTGCGGAAGGCCCAGGGCTCCAGCATTCCGTGGGGCGAGACTAGATAAGGGAGCCCTCGCGCGCGGCAGGTTCGCGCGAGCGACAGATGAGCCGGCTGCCAGAGACCGTGAAAGTGGACGAGGTCCGGTTGGTCCTCCAGGCTGTGCACCACTTTGTGGCCAAGGTCTTGCAGGTTGGTTTCCAAAGGATGAATCGCGGCGGCGATTCCGCCGGCGCTTTGCGCAGCGGGCGGCTGGAAGAACGCGATTTTCAAGAGGCGCTCCGGATGGCCGCTTCGTAAAGCCGCACACAGCTTTCGGCCATGGTGAGAAAGCTGTAGCCCGCTTCCACGGTCGCGCGGGCGGCGGCGCCCTGGCGGCGGAGCGCGTCCCGGTCGGTGAGATCCGCCAGCCAGCTTTCCGGGTATTCGTCAGCCGCGAGCGAGTTCGAGTCGTCGAGAAACCGCAGCTCCGCGCGCAAGTTCGGCGTCACCAGGCACGGCAGCCCCGCGGCCATGGCTTCGAGAATAGCCAGCGGGAGGCCCTCATATTGCGCCACGTGAATAAAGCAATCGCCCGCCGCCAGATAGGGAGTCACGTCGGTTTGCCAGGGCAATCGACGAACGGCGGGACATTCGCGGGCAGCCGCGTCCCAGTCCGCCGCCAGCGCCCCGTCTCCCACCCAGAGAAAGCGCGCCCGCGGAACGCGCGCCGCGATTTTCCGCGCGATCTCGAGAAATACCAGCGGGCGTTTTTGAGGAACGAGGCGCCCGACCGCGACGAAGAGTGGCTCGTCATTTTCGAGGCCAAGCGACCTTCGGGCAGCGGACCGCTTCTCCGCGAGCGCCTCGGGCGCTGGCAGCGGGACGCCATTGGGAATGGCGGAAATAGGGTGCTTCCGCCCGAGGAACCGGGCCAGATCGCGGGCGCGCTCTTCCAGTACGGTTATATAGTTCCCCGAAGAGAGGTTTAGCACCGAGCGGGCGAGCGCGTCGCGTATCCACGCGCTCCTCGCGCCGAGATAGCGCGCGCTCTGCGTAAGGTGAATCGTGCAAACAGAGGGCTCGGCCGACCGTTCGGCCGCTCGCAGCAACTCGAAACCGTCTTCCAGGTTCTGTTTGTTGATGTGGACGATATCGTGGGGAATCGCCGCCCAGTCGTGTCGCAACCGGGAGGCCGCCCGGCGGTCGCAATACGAGGAAAGGGTGCGCAGCTTCCGATCGTAAAGGTTGGTATAAGCCGAACGGTGAACCGGGCCGATCGGCTGGAACAGTTCGCCTAGCTCGTCCATGCGGGGATGGGAGGAAGCCCAGAGTGAAACTTGGTGTCCCAGCTCGACCAGGGCACGACCTAGATAGAGGAGATAGAGTTCACCGCCGCCCCGTGAACCGGAACTGCCGCTGGCCAGGAGCACTTTCACGAGGCCGTGGTTTCGAGGAGGAGACGGTGCCACTTCGCCGCTCCGGCTTGAGGTGTCCAGTCTTTGGCTAGTGAGCGAGAGGCCTCGCCCCAGGACCGCGCCGACGAGGGGTCCGCGATCAGGCGGAGCATGGCTTCCGTCAGGGCCGCGGTATGGTCCGCCGAGATGCGCAGGCCATTTTTCTCCGGAAGGAGCAGATCGTGCGCGGCTCCCACGGCGTCGGTGCAAATGAGCGGCAGCCCGGCTCCCAGCGCCTGGTTAACCACCACGCCCCAGCCATCGTGACGACTAGGCAGCACGAACGCATCGGCCCGGTGAAACCAGGAGGCCAGTTGATCCGGAGGCTGAAAGCCCGCCAGCTCCACCCGTTGGCGGACCCCGGCTTCCAGATGAACCAGCAGGGCCGTTTCCTCTTCGCTGCGCCCCACCAGCAGCAGGTGCGCTTCGGGATGCCGCCGGGCGACGGTCGCGAACGCCGCCAGGAGGATATCCAACCCTTTGCGGGCGATCATCTGACCGCAGAAGAGAAAGGTAAAGCGACGGGGAAGGGCCGTGGAGGGACCGGCGAAGGCTTCCAGATCCGTGTAGTAGGGAATGCTGCAAACCGTCTGCCGCGGATAGCGCCGCCGGTAGTCCTCCTCGGCGAGATGGCCGATCGCGGCAATCGCGCGCGCGCT
>JBGTNO010000176.1:0-11368 GCA_041743065.1 Chthoniobacterales bacterium | reverse complement strand
GCCACCGAGATCGTGCGCTTCATTGGCCGGCGCACGAAGCTGCCGGTGATCGCGGTGGGCGGCATTCACGATGCCGCCTCGGCGCGCGAGAAGATCGAGGCGGGCGCCTCCCTCCTGCAGCTTTACACCGGCTTTGTTTACCGAGGTCCCGGCCTGCTGCGGGAGATTGCGCGAGCGCTGGCGCAATGACGTTGCCCCCACCCCGCCGGGGCTCTAGTCTCGGCGCCTATGAGCACCCTTCAGGACGCCATTCAGGATTCGCTGCAAGTCACGCAGGCACTGGCGAAGTTCGAACCCCGGATGCAACAAGCCGCCGACCTGATTCGCGATGCGCTGTTGCGAGGCCACAAATTACTGGTCTGCGGCAACGGCGGAAGCGCGGGCCATGGCGGCGATTTCACCACCGAATTCACCTGCCGATTCCGAGCGGAGCGCCGGCCGTTTCCCGCCATGAACCTCTCGGACGGCCCCACTCTGGTCACCGCCATCGGCAATGACTACGGCTACGAAAATGTCTATTCGCGCCAGGTCGAAGCCTTTGGAAAGCCGGGCGATGTCTGCGTCGGCATCTCGACGAGCGGCCATTCCGCCAATGTGAAAAACGCTCTCATGCAGGCAAGGAAGATGCGGCTTCACACCATGGCCATGCTCGGCCGCGGTGGCGGCTCCAGCGTCGGTTTGGCCGATCTCGAATTCATTATCCCTAGTGAAGTGACCGCCCGAGTGCAGGAAGCGCACAAATTTCTCTTCCATGTCCTGTGCGAGATGGTCGATCCGGCCCTAGCCTCGGCTTGAGCGGACGCCGCGATTTTCACCGCCCTCCCCGTGCCCCCCGACGCCTATCTAGTTCTCTTCGCGGTCGCCGCCTTCATTCTAGGAGCCTGCATCGGCTCTTTTCTCAACGTCTGCATCTACCGACTTCCGCGGGACCTGTCGGTGAACAATCCCAAACGGTCGTTCTGTCCGCACTGCCAGAAACAGATCAAGTGGCATCACAATCTGCCGCTTATTTCCTGGCTCGCTCTACGCGGTAAATGCGCCCGCTGCGGCGCCGGAATTCCCTTTCGCTATTTCGGAGTGGAGCTGCTCACCGCCCTGCTTTTCCTGGCCGTCTGGCTGACGCAGCCCTGGGTTCTGGCCTTTCCCTACTACGTCCTGATCAGCCTGCTCATCGTCGCGACATTCATCGACTTCGATTTCTTTATTATCCCCGACGAAATCACCTGGGGCGGGGTGGTGGCGGGTCTGACTCTCAGTCTGGCGCTCCCAATGATGATGGGCGTCACGTCCCCGCTCTCCGGCTTGCTCTGGTCCCTCGCCGGGGCCGCCACCGGCTACTTTCTGCTCTGGGGCGTGGTCGAAGCCGGCAAACTGGCCTTTGGCAAAAAGCGGCTCCGCTTCGATAAGCCAGCCACCTTCACCTGGCATCGGCGGGGCGACGAGGCGGACGTTGTCCTCGGCGACGAGACCATGAAATGGAGCGACCTGTTCGCCCGCGAGAAGGATCAGCTCATTCTAAAATGCACCAGCGCCCGACTAGACAGTCGCGACTTGGACGAGAATCCAACGCTGCTCTTTCACTATAATAAAGTCGAATGCGGCACAGAGACGTGGGATCTGGAAAAACTGGACGAGATATCGGCCCAGATCACGGAAGTGATCATTCCGCGCGAGGCGATGGGTTTCGGCGACGTGAAGTTCATCGCGGCGATTGGCGCTTTTCTCGGTTGGAAAGCGGTTCTCTTTACCGTGATGGCGGGTTCGATCACCGGCGCAGCGATCGGGCTGGCGACCATCGCCATCGGCCAGCGTGAGTATTCCGCCAAAATTCCCTTCGGCCCTTATCTGGCCCTGGGCGCTCTGCTCTGGATCTTTTTCGGTCCGGAACTGATCGGCTGGTATCTAGGTCTTTTTGCCGCGCCGGATCTCGCGGCCATTTCGCCGAACTAGGACTGCGACTGCCGCAACGTTCCCAGGCGCTGACTTTGCCCGCCGGGCTCCTGGCTTTGCTCCGCCTCTTCCCGCCATTCGCAGTATTCGCCGTAGAGCGCCTGCCCGATCGTGATCAGCCGGAGCTGGATGTTGTCGAGAAACTGGTGCAGGCCGCGATCGAAAATATCGCCCGTGGAAGAGTAGTCCAATTCTGAGCAAAGCTTGCCGCTCAACCGTTCGACCTCATTCGTATAGTGCGAACGAGGGCAGCCGCTGATCTCGTGCAACGCCCGATCAACGGAATCGACACAGAAGCGAATCGACCGGGGAAAAGTGTCGCTCAGCACCAGAAACTCGGCAACTTGCCAGGGCACGATCCGACCGCGATAAATTTTGGTGTAGGCCTCGAAAGCGCTGCATGATTTCAGCACCGCCATCCATTGGATGGTATCCAGATTGCCGCCCACCTGTTCGCCCGACGGAAGCAAGATATGATATTTCACATCCAGAATTCTCGAGGTGGAATCGGCGCGCTCGAGGAGCTTTCCGATTTGGAGAAAATGCCAGCCTTCGCCGTGGGTCATGGTGGCGTTGGTGATGCCCTGAAACATGTGGGAACCAAAAACGACATGATCGAAAAAATCCTTCGCGCTGGAGCGGTATTCTTCGCGCGCGGCCTCTGATTTTATAAATAAATATAGTCGATTCAGCTCCTCCCACATCTCGCTGGAAATCTGCTCGCGCACGGTGCGCGCATTTTCCCGGGCGCTGGCCAGGCAGGAAACGATGGAATTCGGATTCTTCGGCTCGAAGGCCAGGAACTCGATCACCGTGTCGGCGGCGGGAACGTCGTAGAGCGAGAAAAACAGTTCGCGTTCTTCCAGAGTGTTGATGATCGGCTCCCAATGCCGTCGCACCAACGATTCGCTTTGGTTTTCGAAATCGAGCATCAACTGCAAATTAACATCCAGGATGCGGGCGTTGTTTTCCGCCCGCTCCACGTAGCGGTTCATCCAATAAAGCGACTCGGCCACGCGGCTTAGCATGACGGTCCGGTAGTCGGGACGGGTTGCTGAGAATCCACCACCCAGGAATCTTTGGAGCCGCCGCCTTGCGATGAATTGACGACGAGGGAGCCTTTCCGCAAGGCCACGCGGGTCAGTCCCCCGGGCAGGATCTTGATTTGCTCGCCGTAGAGAATATAGGGACGCAAATCGATGTGACGTCCCTCGATCGAGCCGTCGCAATAGGAGGGAGAGCGGGAGAGATTCACCATCGGCTGCGCGACATAGTTGCGTGGATGGGCCCTGATGGCCTCGCGGAACTTGGCGCATTCCTCCTTCGTCGCATGCGGCCCGATCAGCATCCCGTATCCGCCGCTCTCATTAGCCGACTTGATCACGAGTTCCGACACGTGCTCCAGGATGTATTTAAAGTCCTCCGAGTTGGAGGAAAGATAAGTCGGCACATTGCCGAGAATCGGCTCTTCCCCCAGATAATATTTAATCATCCGCGGCACGTAGTAATAGGTCACCTTGTCGTCCGCCACTCCGGTGCCGATCGCGTTCGCCAGGTTCACGTTGCCGGCGCGGTAGGCGCGCACCAGGCCGGGCACCCCCAGCAGCGAATCCGGCCGAAAGACTTCGGGATCGATAAAATCGTCGTCAATTCGCCGATAGATAACGTCAACCTGCTTCAGCCCCTTGGTCGTCTTCATGAAGACCTTGTCATCCTCCACCACCAGATCCTGCCCGACCACGATCTCGATGCCCATGGAACGAGCCAGGAAGGAGTGCTCAAAATAGGCGGAGTTATAAATACCCGGAGTGAGCAGCGCGACCGTGGGATTATCTTTCGCGCGGGGCGCGACATAGCGCAGCATGTCCAACAGATCGTGCGCATAGTCATCCACCGGGCGCACCGCGTGCTGGGCAAAGAGCTTTGGGAAAACCCGCTTCATCACCTGCCGGTTGGCCAGCACGTAGGACACGCCGGAGGGGCAGCGGCCATTGTCTTCCAGGACCAGATAATTTCCATCGCGATCGCGAATCAGATCGGTGCCGCAGATGTGGATATAGATATCCCGCGGCACGTCCACGCCCATGAACTCCGGCCGGAAATGCGCCGCGCTGAGAATGATATCCTCCGGAATGATCTTCTCCTGAAGGATGCGCTGGTCGTGGTAAACGTCGTGCAGGAACATATTCAGCGCGGTGATGCGCTGGATCAGCCCCCGCTCCACCTGCTCCCACTCCTGCTGCGGGATGATCCGCGGAATCATGTCGAAAGGAAAAATCCGTTCGGTGCCCTGGTCGTCGCTGTAAACAGTGAAGGTGACGCCCTGCGTCAAAAAGGAAGAGTCGGCCAGGCGTTTTTTGCGCTCATATTCGGCGGTGTCCATGCCGGCGAAACGATCCAGCAGTTTCTGATAGTGGAGGCGGACCCGCCGGTCTCCCTCGAACATTTCGTCGAAAAAATCGCCCGGGATATACCCATCGAAGAACCCCGCCGTGGGTTCGTTGCCCTCAATCTTTCCCTGGCTGGTGTCCGGCATAAGTTCGCTGGGTCAATCGATGAGTCCCCGCCGCCATGGTTCCCGGAGCGATCTCATACGCCGAAGAGACGGAATCGAACTTCGGATAAAGGAACTTGGCGGTGGGCGCGTTATCCTTGGTGACACCGTGGGCTTGCGTCAATCCCGAATCCCTCAGCGCCCGCAGCGACTCGAAAAGCAGAGCCGCCCCGAGGCCCCGGTTGCGATATTCGTTCACGATAGCGGGACCGGTGATGAGGTGATTCCCGGCTTCCGGGTCGAAGTCCAGGACCGATGCCCCCACCACGCGGGTTCCGCGCAGCAGAATCAGCGCCGGGACGACCTTCTGATCGAAAGCGGCCTCGATCTGAGCCTCGAAGACATCCCGCAAAGAGTGCAGGGTATCATTCCAATCGGAATCGAGGGTAAAGGCGCTGACGAGCACATCATGAACGCTCTGCGCGTCCGCCCGCACCGCTCCCCGCACCGAGTATTGCGCTTCCGGCAGGGCGCGAGCCTCGGGTAATTTCCCGAGTTGCCAGGTGTAACGCAGCCATCGAACCAACTTCATGGGGGCGGACTCTACCGGCGGCCAACGCGAAAGCAACCCCGAAGCATCCAGTCGGGAATCGGGGGTTCCCGCTCCTCAAATCGCGAAAATTTCCCTCGCCCGCACGGTCAACCCGGGCAGCAGAGGACTCGAAAATTCCGCCGACTCGCCATACTGGTGCGCCGGTTTTTCGATGGACTTTGGCAGCTCGAAAATATCGAGCGTGCGCGGCTCAGGATCGATAATCCAAAGCTCCTTGACTCCCTGCCGGGCAAAAACCTGCCTCTTCAGCTCGAGGTCGATTCGCCGCGTTTTCGGGCTCAGAATTTCCACGACCAGATCGGGCGCGCCTTCGCACCCGCGATCGCTCAAAATTCCGAGATTCTCTGGAGCGATATACACGATGTCCGGCTGGAACACGTTGATCTCGTCCAGATAAACATCAAACGGAGCGTCGTAAAGCTCACCTCGCGCCCCCTTTCCCTGGCGAATCCATTCAAAAAGGATGAACTCGAGATTGCGCGAGATATGTTGGTGATACCGGTTCGGAGTTGGTGCCCTATAAAGATCTCCTTCCACCAACTGAAACCGCGGCCCTGTCTCGGGCAGGAGTTGGTAATCCTCGACGGTTAATGGTGGGGCCGCGACCATGCCTTCGATTTTACACCGGCCAGCCCGGCTGGCGAGGCCGTTTTCTCCGCCCGGCTGGCGGACCCTAGATCGCCGTCACCATCTCCACGCAGCGCTTGAACCCCGCGTAAAAGCTCTGATGCCGCTCCATCGCCCGGCGCAGAACGGGGCCAAAACTCAGAATGTCGGAGATGGCGCAAACCATATCCACGCTTAGCCGGAAGGCCTGCATGCCATCATTGGTCGCAAAATCGGGGCCGATCACCACCACAAACGTCTCTCTCCGATCCCGAATGGGCAGCCGCCTCACCTCGTTGATCACCGGGTTGGACTCGATATCGGAGCCGCCGAAACTGTCCGAAACCACGAGCACATCGTAGCGCTGAGCCGAGAGCTTCAGGGTCACGTCTTCGGCGAAAATGCCGGTGTGGAGTTTATATCCCTGGGCGTCGAGCTGCTCGACGATACTGATTTGCGTATCGGGCTCATCCACGCACACCAGAGCCGTGTGATCGCCGTCGTCGATCATATCAAAGCGGGATTCGAATTGCATAAATTACACGGCGTCCAGTCGCATGCCGAGGCCGGCCGGTTCTTCGCCGCGGCTCTTTTTGAAATCGTCGATGGCGCGGGAGATCACGCCTTTTCGCGTGGAATAAAGGCTCGCCACTTCGTCGGTCAGCAAACCGGCCTGATGCGCGCGAACGATCGACTGATCGAAGGTCTGCCAGCCAAAGGTGGCGCTGTCGGAAATGATGTCGTAGAAGCTGCGGCTCTCGTCTTCCCCCATGGCGATCGTTTCGCGGATGCGCAGATTCGTCCCCATGATTTCGAGCAGGAGCAGGCGACCGCCGCCGCGCTTGGGGGCCAGCCGCTGGCTGATCACGTAGCGCAGGGTATCCGCCAGCCGCAGCCGCACCTGCTGCTGCTCGCGCTGGCCGAACATGCCGAGGATGCGGTTGATGGATTGGCCGGCGTCGATCGTGTGCAGGGTGCTCAGGACCAGGTGGCCGGTTTCGGCGGCATTGAGGGCGATTTCGACGGTCTCGCGGTCGCGCATTTCCCCAAGCAGAATCACCTTGGGAGCCTGGCGCAGGGCCGCCCGCAGACCCGACGGGTAGGTGTCGAAATCCTCCCCCAGCTCCCGCTGATTGAAGGTCGCGCGCTTGTGCGGGTGCACGAATTCGATCGGGTCTTCCAGCGTGATCACATGGACCGGCAGCTTCTCGTTGATCTCGTTCAGGATGGCGCTCAGCGTCGTCGTCTTGCCGCTTCCGGTGGCGCCGGTCAGCAGCACCAAGCCGTTTTTTTCCTTCACGATATCGTGGAAAATGGGTGGCAGACTCAGGGTGGCCAGGCTGGGAATCTCGGTCTGCGATTTCCGCATGACGATGGCGATGTATCCGCGCTGACGAAAGATATTCACCCGGAAGCGCGTCTTGTCATTGATCGCATAGCTGCAATCGCACGAGCCCAGCATCAGCAGCTCCTTCATCAATCGAAGCCCCTCACCCATGAGGGCGATCGCGATGTGCTCGATCTGATAGGCGCTCAGGCTCGGGATGTCCGGATGCGTTTCCACCGCCTTCAACTCACCAAAACTCTCCACCTGCAGCGGGCGGCCGACGGAGAAAACCAGATCGGAGATGCCCGGATGCGACTCCAGCATGGCGGTGAGAATGCTGTTAAGATCAGATCGCTTCATGCTCGTTTCCCGCGCGGGGTTAATCCTCGAAATCCGAAGGCGGCTCCTTCAACAGCGCGCGGAATTTCCGTTTTTCGGAGGCTTTTTCGTAGGCTTCCTCGGGCGAGATGCGCGCGGCGCGCAGGTGCTCGGAGATGGAGTCGTCCAGCGGCTGATTGCCCTTTTTTTTGCCCACCTGCATCATGCCGGCGATCTGGTGGGTCTTGCCTTCGCGGATGAGATTGGCCACCGCGCTGTCGCAAACGAGGATTTCGAGCGCCGCCACCCGGCCCGGTTTATCGATCCGGCGAAAAAGGTTCTGCGCCACCACGCCTTTGAGCGATTCCGACAGTCCGGCGCGCACCTGGTTCTGCTGGTTGGTCGGGAACACATCGATGATACGGTCCACCGTCTTGGCCGCGCTGGAAGTGTGCAGCGTGCCGTAAACCAGGTGCCCGGTGGCGGCCGCGGTCAGCGCCAGCTCGATCGTTTCCAGGTCGCGCATTTCGCCCACCAGAATGATGTCCGGATCTTCCCGCAACGAACCGCGCAGGGCCGAGGCGAATGACTTCGTGTGCAGACCGACCTCGCGTTGGTTGACGAGCGACTGCTGGCTGCGATGCACGAACTCGATCGGATCCTCCACCGTGATGATGTGGTCCTTCCGGTGCAAATTCGCGTAATCGATCATGGCGGCGAGCGTGGTCGATTTACCGGAGCCGGTCGGCCCGGTCACCAGCACCAGCCCCTTTTTGAGCATGGCGAACTTCTTCAGCACCGGCGGAAGATTCAGCTCCTCCATGGTCAGCACCTTGCTGGGAATGAGCCGGAACACCGACGCGATGCCGTTCTTTTGATTGAGGAAATTCGCGCGGTAGCGGGCGAACCCAGGATATTCGTAGCCGAAATCGACGTCGCCCGTTTCCTCGAAGACCTTGATTTTCGCCTCGGGCGCGATCTCGTAAACGAGCGCTTTCAGGTCATCGTTATCCAGCGGTGGCGCATCGATGCGCACGAGCTCGCCATGAATGCGCAGCATCGGGGGATTACCAGTGGAGAGGTGCAGATCCGAGGCATTCTGCTCCTTCATGAACTTGAAAAAAGTGTCGATCCGGGCCATAGGGTGAGCCTTGAGATAGCTGGAATGATGCCACGCGGGGAAAAGTTGATGCTCGAATGCCGATGCCTGATAGTGGCGTCCCGTGGCCACCTCCATCACTCCACCCGCGCTCGACACCGCCTCCGCCCGGGCGGCGCGTAATATCGTGCAACGGCTCCAGCACGCCGGACACACCGCGCTCTTCGCCGGCGGCTGTGTCCGCGACCGTCTGCTGGGCCGCGAGGCGCACGACTTCGATGTCGCCACCTCGGCGCGGCCAGAGCAGGTGCGGGCGCTTTTCCCGCGAACGGTGGCCGTCGGCGCGCAGTTTGGCGTGATCTGCGTTCTGGAAGGCGGCGAAGAATTCCAGGTCGCCACCTTTCGCAGCGACGACGCCTACATCGACGGACGCCACCCGACCGGCGTCACCTTTTCCACCCCGGAGCAGGACGCCGCTCGGCGCGATTTCACGATCAATGGCCTTTTCTACGATCCCATCGCGGAGAAACTCATCGATCATGTCGGCGGCCAAGCTGATCTCGCCGCCGGCGTCCTGCGCACCATCGGCGATCCCGAAGCCCGCTTCACCGAAGATCGGCTGCGATTGCTGCGCGCCGTGCGGTTTGCCGCCACCCTCGCTTTTGATATCGAAGAAAATACGTGGCGGGCCGTGCGCGAGCTCGCCCCGGTCGTCACCGCCGTCAGCGCCGAACGCATTCGCGACGAGCTGGTGAAAATCCTCCTTTCGCCCCAGCGGCTCCGCGGGTTTGATCTGCTCGACGAATCCGGCCTGCTGCATGCCGTCCTGCCCGAGTTCGAGGCGTTGAAGGGCTGCGAGCAGCCGCCCCAGTGGCATCCCGAGGGCGATGTCTTCACGCACACCCGCCTGATGCTTTCACTGCTGCCTGAAGTCGTTTCCGTCCCCCTCGTTTTCTCGATCTTGCTGCACGATATCGGCAAGCCGCCCACCTATTCCTACGACGAGCGGCAGCAGCGCATCCGCTTCAGCGGCCATGAAAAAGTCGGCGCGAAAATGACCGGGGAAATCATGGGCCGCCTCCGCTTTCCGCGCGCCCAGATCGACGCCACTGTCGAAGCCGTGGACAAGCACATGGCCTTCAAGGACGTCCAGAACATGCGCGTCGCCAAGCTCAAGCGCTTCATGTCCCGGCCCAATTTCGAGGACGAGATGCGGCTCCACTGGGCCGATTGCTCCAGCAGCCATCGCCTGCTCGATAACTACCGTTTCCTGCGCGAAAAACAGACCGAGTTCGCCAGCGAACCGCTCATCCCGCCCCCGCTCGTCAACGGTCGCGATCTCATCGAGCGAGGCTGGAAACCCGGTCCCGCCCTCGGCGAGATTCTCGAAGCCGTCCAGACCCGGCAACTCGAAGGCACCCTCACCACCCGGGAAGACGCTCTGAAATGGGTCGAAGCCCAGCCGCCCGTGCGCTAACCTCCCGGACATTTTTCATGACCACACCCGCTGTATTGCCGCTCTCGACCGAACACGACGACCCGATCAACGCGCAAATTCTGCGCGTCTCCGAGGATCGCATCCAGGGCTTTCTGCGCGAGCCCTTCGCCGAGATCGCGCGCCTCGGCGGCGTCCCGCTCCCCATGGTGCTCGAGCGCGTCCGGGCCATGCTGGAGGCTGGCACCATCCGCCGCGTGCGGCAGACCCTCATCGCCACCAACCTCGCCCACGGCGCCCTCGTCGCCTGGCGGATCCCGGAGGAGAAACTGAACGCCGCCTTCGACTTCATGTTTCAGCACGATCCGTTTTCCGGACACGTCGTCCTGCGTTCCACCGACGGCCAGACAGCGGGCAGCGGCTATCGGCTCTGGACCACCGTCAAAGTTCCCGCCGGATACTCGCTCGAAGAACACGCCGAACTGCTCCGGCGACACGTCGGCGCCGAGGCGTTCCGGCTGATGCCCGCCCGAGGCATTTTTAAACTCGGCGTCGGCCATGTCCGCCGCCAAACCATCGGGTTGGGCGACAAATCCGACGAACAGGCCACCATGATCAAGACCGGCGTGGTCGAGTTGACCGATCTGGAATGGACCGTCCTGCTCGCCTTGAAGCGCGAGTTCACCCCCGCGGAAATCGCCCCCTCCCCCTGGCGGCCTCGCGCCGAGGAAGCGGGCCTCGATTACGAAATCTTCTGCCAAACTGCCGCAGCGCTGAACGCCCGACAGGTCATCGGCCGGTTCTCCACTTTTCTGGAACACGTGAAGCCCTCCACCGGGGGCGTCCGCGTCACCCGTTTCAACGGCCTCTTTCATTGGGCCGTGCCGCCGGGCCGCGAAATGGAAGCCGGCGCCGAAGCGGGTCGCCATCACATTTTGACCCACTGCTATTGGCGCGAAGCCGGACCCGAGTTTGGCAACGTCAACATCATGGCCGTCGCTCACGGCACCGATAAAGATCGCGTCCTGGCCCACAAAGCGGCCATCGACCGTCACTTGGAATCGGCCGGCATCCCCGTCAGCTACACCAACGTCTTCTGGGGCGGCCGCAGCGAAATCAAACCCTCCGAGATTTCACCGCAAATCTACCGTGAATGGCGAGAGCGGATGGCGGACTCGTAGGCTGCCGGATTTTTTTGCGCGTCGCCGGCATCGGGCGCCTCCTTTGGTCCGCGAGCTCCGCCCGCAGGGATACTTGAGGTGCCGGGGATAACTGCCCGCCGCAGCGTAGCGCGAGGGGCGGCTACGCGGGGAGCGGCAGGCGGCAGGTGACCGCCGGGCCGCCTTCCGCCCGTTCGGCCACCGACAGTCTGGCACCGGCGAGGCTGGCCCGCAAATGCATCAGCCCCCAGCCCGAAGCCGGATCGGAAAAATCGACCGGGCCGCATCCTGGGCCGTCATCGCTGACGGTGAGGCGGACTTCTTCCGGCAGAAAATCCAGCGCGACCAGAGATCGGAAGAGCACAC
>JBGTNO010000175.1:0-9503 GCA_041743065.1 Chthoniobacterales bacterium | reverse complement strand
CCTGCGTTGCGCCGTCATCGCCCTCAAGGCCCAGCTCGCCCCGGAGCGATCCTGGCCTCTGATCCACGAACTCTGCGCCTTGAAACCCTCCACCGCCTACAACCTCGTCTGCAACAACTCCTTCAAATGAAAAAGCCTTGGTCCTCTCCTGGATTTTTTCCGGCCAGAGTTCGCGAATCACGCCGGCGACCATCACGGTCGTGAAGCCGAGCGCGCGGGCGGCCTGGAGTTCCTGCGATCCGCCATCGCCGACATACAGACACTCATCCGCCCGCAATCCCAGATCAGCGAGGAATCGAACGAAAATCTCCGGCTCGGGTTTGACGTGACCGACTTCGCACGAGAAGACCGTGCCGTCGAAAAGTGCGGCCAGCGGCGATTGGCTCCAAGTCGCGATTTCTCCGCAATCCGCGTTGCTGACCAATCCGAGCCGAATCGATCGGCAGCGAAGAGCTTCCAGCACCCTAAGGTTCTCGACCGGTATGTTTCGCAACGCGTCCGCGAAACGAAGCTGCCGGATTCCGATGGCCCGGCTGATCGTCGCGTCGCTGATGGCGGGATCGATGGCCCGGGCCATCCGGGCGATGACGGTGCGGTGATCACGCTCCTTGCCCGCCAGGCGGAACCGCGAACTCGCGAAAAGCTGTTCCTCCCAAGCCTCCCGGGAGACGTTCAGAGCCTCATGAGTCCAAGCGGCGGGTCCCCATTCGGACTCGCGGGCGGTCAGCGTATGGAACAGATCGAAGACCACTCCCCGCGCCGTGGCGACCCGTGCATTGAGATCGGACGTCATCCGTTCATGAAACTCCGGGTTTGGCGACAAAGGCCTTCTTCAGATCCGGCATAAACCCAACGCCTTCGTAAAAACGATGGACGTCCTCGCGAGCGCGACCGGTCATGAGCATAACCTTGTAGCAATCGAGCGACCACGCCGCCTCCAAAGCGTAACGCAGCAATCCCGCGCCGATTCCCTGGCGGCGGCACTCCCGCCGGGTCACGACATTTTCGATCCAGCCATACGGCCGGGTTCCCCGCGTGAGATTCGGCACGACCACGAGGTGGCATGCTGCCACAAGTCCTCCGCCCCGTTCCGCGATGAAGACATGGATCGCGCGATTGGCTGAAATCTCCCGCCACACGATTTCGAGCCGTTCGTGGGAAGGAGCGGGCTCGTCGTCCGCGTGCAGGTCGCGCAGCAGCTCGATGATCCCGTCCAGATCGGTTTCGACCGCGGTTCGATATCTCACCTGAAGAGGAGAACAGCCATGGATCGCTTTTCAATACCATTTCATCCACGAAAATGCGAAAGCGAGTTCAGCATACCTACGAAAGCATCGGAATCGGAAAGGTCGGGGAAAGTCACGACCGCGCCCTCACCTCGCAACCGTTCAGCCTGATCGTCCGCCCCGATGCCGATGAACGGCATTCCGAGCGCTCGGCAGGCGCGGGCGTCCCAGACGCCATCACCTACGTAAACCACGGAAGCGAAATTCCGCTTGTTCAGGGCAACCGCCCGCTGCAAGGAGATTTCCATGATGGCCGCACGCTCGACGGCATCGTCCGCCGTCGCGGACGGGTAGTCATCGAAGCATAATCCGGCGCTTGCCATTTTGAGTCTTGCGGAATCCCGCCAGGCTCCCGTCGCCAGCGAAACCCGAAACTCCGCCTTGGCGACGAGGTTCGCGAGGAATTTGGGTGCTCCGGCCACAGGGTCGAACGAACACTTTCCCGCCGCGTCCGCGAGCAACTCGACGAACCTCGTCTTGAATCCGGTTGCCTCATGGTCGCTGGGGCTTCGTCCGATCCGGGAGTGGCAAAGCTCGGCGAGGATCCCGGAATCGGTCGTGTGAGTGTAGTTCGACCAGTCAGCGTCGATGCCTTCGAAACCAAACACATCCGCCAGCGCCTGGACGTAGCATTCGCCGTCGATCCCATCCGTGAGGGTCAACGTCCCGTCGATGTCGAACATCACCAAGGTCGAAGCCCCGGTCATGGGTCGGCCCCCCCCCAGTCGTTTGCCGAGGCTGACTACGGGATCCGCGGAGTATCCGATTCGCTCATAGAACGCGATCACCTCAGAATTGGTCGAGCGCGTGCAGGAAGCTCGGCGCGGGAGTCTTCGCCCGGAGAAAACGCCACGACGAGTTCCGACCCCTCACGCCACGGCTCGCCCTCGTAGCCGCCGAGACGTTCGATGATCTCAAACCCATGGGATTCGATCAGAGCCAGCAGTTCATCCGGAAACCAGACGCGCATCGCGATCTTCAGCACCGCCTCGTCGATCCATGCTCCGCTGGCGTCGTATCTCCGATAGTTCAGCTCCGGATAAACGATCAGCGGATCTTCACTATACCGGGTGCAAATGTCGGTCATCTCCACCGTGTCGTTTCCGTCCGGCTGGCTCCAGGTTGGCTTGCGGCCATCGCGCGAATCCCAGAAGGCTTTCAGTTCCTCGAAGCCGCCGCGCGGGCAGAAGGTGTTCAGAATGGCTTCCCCGCCGGGAGCTAGATGTCTGGCGATGCACCGCATCAGCCCGGCGACTTGTTCGTCCGTCTCCAGATTCTGCATCACCCGAAACGGCGCGATGATCAGATCGAACTTCGGCATCCGGCGGGTGAAATCGAAGTCGGAGATGTCCGCGACTTCGGCGGTTACGCGGTTCGCTTCGAGCCCGGCGGCCGCGAGCTTCCGGCGGCAGATTTCCAGCATCGCGGTGGAATGATCCAGCCCGTGCACATATCCCGCGCTCTCCGCCAACGGCACCAGGACCCGCCCGGTGCCGCAGCCCAGTTCGAGCACGCGTGTATCCGGGGTCACGCGCGAGCGGTAGAAATCGACATCGCCCGGCGGCGGCCCGCAGAACTTGTCGTAGTAGTCGGCGGCGTTCTCTCGGTAATCTTCGGACATCGCGCGGCATCGTAGCATCGTAAGAGGCCAGACGCTGCCGGGAAATGAAAACATTACTGCGGTCTTGGAAAGCGGAAAACCGTTTAAGGACCCAAAGGCAACCTTCGATTTTTAAGTTCGATGCGGACTTCTCCCTTTTAAAAGCCCGGAGAAGCCCATTGTCAAATCCACGAATTAACGTAAATTTACCGACAATGATCTCCAGATCTTTAGCAAATGTGGTGCGAAAGCAACTGCAGCCCACCTCCAAACGGAAGGTCATCGCGATCATGGGCGCGCGGCAGGTTGGCAAGACCACGCTGATGCGCGATCTGTTCGCCGAACTCCCGGGACGGAAGGAATTTCTGAATGGAGATTTCGCGGATGACCGCGCCCTGCTCGTGCCGGAGCGGGCTCCGCTCACTCGCCTGGCCGCTCATCTCGACTACCTCTTCATCGATGAAGCCCAGAATCTAACTGAACCAGGCCGGACCTTAAAGCTGCTGCACGACGAATTCCCGGCGTTGCGCATCGTGGCGAGTGGTTCGTTTGCCTTCGACTTGCGGCGCAGCATGGGCGAGCCGCTCACGGGCCGGCAGGTCACGCTGGAAATGTTCCCGCTCTCGCTGGCTGAACTCCAGCCTGCGATCACCACGGCACCCACGCTGATGGAATCAGCCATGATCCATGGAAGCTATCCGGAAGTCATCCTCGCGCGGTCTCCAGAAGAGAAAGAGCGGTATCTTAGGCAGCTCGCGGCGGATTATCTGTTGAAAGACATTTTCGCGCAGGTGGAAGTCAATCGTGTCCGGCTTTCCGATTTGCTCCGGGTCGTCGCGCTTCAGATCGGCCAGGAAGTGTCCCTCAACGAACTGGGAACGAGCTTGAATCTCGATGTGAAAACCGTGAGCCGTTACCTCGGATTGCTCGAAGATGCGTTCGTGCTCATGCGACTGGGCGGCTTCAGCCGCAACCTGCGCAAGGAGGTCGCGAAGTCGCGCAAAATCTATTTCCTCGATCTCGGCGTGCGCAATGCCTTGCTCAATGCCTTCAATCCGCTCTCCTTACGCGACGATGTCGGACGCCTCTGGGAAAACTACCTCGTGATCGAACGCCGCAAGCGCAACGCTAGTCTGCCGGTGACGGCAAACCCCTATTTCTGGCGGACGTATGACCGCCAGGAAATTGACTATATCGAGGAAACGAGCGGGGAAAACCTGGCCGCCTTCGAGTTCAAGTGGGGAACGAAGGGCAGCCAGCGAGTCAAAGTCCCCGCAGCCTGGGCCGCTGCCTATCCGGAGAGCGGATTTCACGTCATCACCCCAGCGAACGCCGCGGAGTTTCTGCGCGTTTCCGGATCGTAGAGCAAACGCGGCTCGGGACACTGATCGTATTCCGGACGATCCGAAGGCGGCGGTTGCCTCCAAGCGAAGCGACGCCCATCGCCGTCCCGGTCAAATCCCGGCCTGCGGTTCGAGAAGTTCCACCCGATTGCCGAACGGATCGGCGACATACACGCGATCATAACCTGCCAACGGCTCGTCACGGACGATCTCCACCGCGGCTGCAACGAGCTTCGCGACGAGCGCGGGAAGATTTTCGACCAAGAGAGCCGGGTGCGCTTTCCGGGCCGGTCGGAATCCGGATTCGACTCCCAGATGAAGCCGCAACGCGCCACTTTCAAACCAGACCCCGCCGCGGGCGGCCAGCTTCGGTGGCTTCGGCACTTCCTTCAGACCGAGAATTCCAGAGTAGAACTCCCGCGCCCGGGACTCTTCTCCCGGAGGCATCGCGAGCTGGACGTGATGGAAACCATGAATGCGAAACCCGGCCGCGCTCATTTCGCCACCCTGGCGATGTAGAGTCCCCGCCCGGTCGGTCCCTCCGGATCGTGCTTCACCTCCAGCCCACCCGCGGTGAATGCGTCTGTCATCTCATCGACGGTGAAGAGGCCAAGCTCGTGCACCTCGGAGACGCGACGGATGGAGTGAGGCTGTCCGATCAAATACTCGAAATCGATCCGGGAGACCCGGCCCTCGACCGTGGTGCGTCCCATCCGGCAGACTTTGGTCTCGTCTTTCTCCCCGGTTTTCAGAAACACCAAACCGGACTGCATTCGATCCGGCGTAAGCCAAGGCTCGACCAGGGCCACGCCGTCCTCCCTCAGATGTTCCCGCAGGCACCGAATCGCGCGGCGAAGATGCTCGACCGTGCGCACATAGCCAATCGCACTGAAAAGGCAGACCACGGCGTCGTAGCGGCGGCCCAGGTGAAAGTCGCACATGTCCGCCTCCGTGATCGTGGCCTGCGGGAGCTTCCCACGCGCGATGCGCGCGAAGCCCGGCTCGATATCCAACCCATCGACGGCAAAGCCATGAGTCTGCGTAAGGTGCCGAGCGTGCTCGCCCGTCCCGCACGCCACGTCGAGAACCGTCCGCGCCGCTGGATTCGCCTGCCGGACGGAAGCTGCGACTGCGGCTGACTCCGCAGCATAGTCCTTATAGCAGGAGTAGATCAGATCGTAGAGTTCGGGAGCTTGGGAAAACATGGATCGATTCGAGTCAATAGTCGTTGCCTTGGTATATCCACATTGGCTCGGTTTGTCCCGCGCGCTCGAATCCGCATTTTCGGTAGAACGCGATAGCGCCCGCGTCCGCGACGATCATCTGCTGGTGGAAGCCCCTCGTAGCGGGCCATGAGCAATCGCATCAGCTCGCGACCGATCCCGCGTTTCTCGGAATTGGATGGGCTGAGAAGATTTACCCATCCATTGTCTTCCCGTGCTCATGGCGGAGAATGCCATAGGCGATCACATCGCGGGGAACGTCGTCTTTGCTCACGTGCTGCCGCAGGATTCCCTCGCGGAGCATCCCCGCTTTTTCCATGACCCGGCCCGAAGCCACGTTTCCGGAGAGATGCCTCGCCGCAACCTTGTTCAACGGGAAGGTCTCGAAGGCGTAGCCGACGAACGCCTGCGCAGCCTCGGTGCAATATCCCAGGCCCCAGAACGGTCGCCCGATCCAGTATCCCAGCTCGCCGATCCCGTTCGGCAGATCGAGTGCGACGCCGATGGCTCCCAGCAGTTCGCCGTCGAGGGTGCGGACTGCAAAAACAACGTTTGCCCGTTCCAGGAACTGCGGCAGATGCGAGGCGATCCATTTCTCCGCTGCGCCGTCGGGATACGGATGCGGAATGTTCAGTGTCGTGCGGGCGACATCGGGGTCACCCGCATACCGCTGGACGAGCGGAGCATCCGCGAGGATGAAAGGTGTCAATTGGACACGGCGGGCCGTGAGCGTCGGGATCATGCGTTCCTCGGCGGAATATGTACGCCGGGGGGTGGTTGCCAAGGTCGAAGCTCCGGTCACGAGTCGATCTCGAGTCGTTTTCCGAGGCTCACCACCGGATCCACCGAGTAGCCGATGCGCTCGTAGAACGCAATGGCGTCGGGATTCGTCGCCCGCACCTGTAGGTTGATCTTTGGGCAGCCTGCCTCGCGGAGACGAGCCTCCGCGTGCTCGACGATTCGCCTCGCCAGACCCTTTCGGCGGAAGTCCGGATCGACCGCAAGATAATTGAGCCACCCGCGATGGCCCTCGTATCCTGCCATGCAGGTCGCGACGAGCTGCGCATTCCATTCCCCGACGAAAAACCACTCCGGATTCACGCGGGTTTTCCGTGCGATGTCCCTGACCGGATCGTTCTGGGGCGCCAGCAGACCGCAGCGATCCCACAGTACGACGACTCTCGATTCGTCGGCATCGGCATAGGCGCGAATCCGCAGAGCTTCCATCATTCCACGATTATCGACGATGCACCGGGGGAATGACGAGAACCTATGAGGAGATACTGTCGCTAAGCCGTCCGCCTTCGGCTCAAGCTCGAAAAGCCGCGAAGAGGGTGCGCATTTCCTCCTCAACGGACGCACCTGTGGCCATGGTCTGGGCCACTTCGCGGCGGAGCAGTCCGCGGTATCGGCGCCGCAGCCGATGCACGGCGACCCGGACGCTGCCGGGCGTCATTGCAAGGTTCGCTGCGGCATCCGCCACGGACGCTTCGGCGTGGCCCACCGTGAGGAATACCTTGAGTTCCTCGAACAGCGCGGCTCGATCGTCGGCGACGCACTCGGCGCGCAGCGCGTGAATCACTCGCTCCAGGAGGGCCAGCGCCCATTCCGGTCGAAGGCGCGCTCCGGGCCGTCGGCGGATTCGTCCGCCAGTTGGAATTGCGAATCGGCCGTCCCCCAGTCGATCGAGAAGTGCGTGGCGTGACCCCCGCGCTTCTGCCGGTGTGCGCGGTCCCATTCGTTCGTCAGGAAATGCTTCAGCGACGCCAGGAGGAACGCGCGAAAACGCCCGCAGCCAGTATCCAGGCGCAGCGAGATCACTGCTTCCGAGAATGCGCGCCAGAAAGGACTGGGTGAGGTCCTCGGCGTCCTCACGGGAGTGGCCCCGCCGACGGACGTAGGCGTAAAGCGGATACCAGTAGGTGCCGCATAGCTCCTCCAGCGCGCGCTTGGATCTCTCGCCGCCCGCCGCGACCACGACGGACCAGCGCGTCGTGGCGAAGATGTCCTGCCGCTCTGTCATGGCAGGGACTCCGCCCCTCGACCGGTGCCGATGATCACGTCGTTGCGGCGCGGGCTGGAGGGTCCGTCGCGGAAGCGAATCGGAAATGTCTCGGTGCCCGGCGAAAGAATTTCCGCCTGGTCCTGAACCTGCAGATGCAAATGAGGCTGAGTGGTGTTGCCGGAGTTCCCGCACCGCGCAATCAAATGTCCGACCCGAACGCGGTCGCCCTCGGACACCTCGGCACTTTTTTCCCGCAGGTGCGCCAGGATCACGAATCGCTCATTCCCCATGTCGATGGAGATAAAGTTTCCCGCGAGATGTTGGCCGTCCAGTTTTCCAATCGGATTGTCTGCGAGATCATCGACGACTTTCACGACCGTGCCATCGGCGGGGGCGTAGATCGATTGATCCCAAGAGAAATAGGAATCGAGCCGCCCCGGTGCGCCCTCGCGATCCCGCCCGTCCACCACGCGAACGAGATCCAGCGCGTGTCGCTGACTGCGAATGCCATGGTGATGATTGATCAGGCTGCTGTCTCCACCCTGCACCACGAGCCATTCGCCGCGGAAGGGAGGGTCCAGCACCACGCCGCCGGCTTCCGGCGCACCCTTGTGGATCCGCACGAGCTGAAATGCCATCAAGATCGAACCGGCGAAGAACACTGCATTCAGGGCGGGATAGAGCCGACGACTCGGAAGGAGTTCGAGCGCCATGAGCACCGCGACGCATCCCCAGAGGGTGAGCCGGATGGACTCGTATTCCTGGGGCGAGAACTGCGCCGGCACGATGCACGTCGCGATCGTCAGCGCTGCGAGGAGCCAGAACAGCAAGCGGTTCATCACCTGCAACCAGTGCAGGCGCATTTCGCGCGAACCCGGCATTCGCCACCATCGTGTCTCCAGCGACTTGCGGAAGATCCGCCAAAGGAGGGTAGCGATTCGCAATGGCACCATGAGGATGCAGAAGACGAACAGCGCGTTGAAAAAGATACCCGAAGCGAAAGCGGCCCAGCCGAGGAGGGCGAGCAGCACAGCAGCGAGGATGTCCAGAAGCTTCATTTTTTCAGGCTTCGCGGCGACTTTCCCCATGCGTCGGAGGAAAAAGGGCTGCGATGAACTCCTCTGGATCATCCGGCGACACCACGATCGTCCTCGTCGCGAACCGCAGGACGACCGTGCGGCGGTGATCGGTCACATACGCGCGGTAGAACCCAAAAGCCTTGTTCCAGAAAAAGCCGGTCCAGGCGAAGAGCCCGCCGTTCCCGCAAGTGCGGATGCTGCCGCAAAGGGCGCGCGGTTCGAAGCGGGCCGATTCGAGTCCGGCCCGGGGGATTCGCGTCGCCCAGAAGGAACGCTGCACGAGAATGGCATCGGGAGTGATCGTGTAGTCGCGAACGCACCCAAGCCCACAACCGGCGACCACCGCCAACATCATCGCCCCGAGCCAGAATGGGACTGAGTCCTGGATGCCCGGCAGGAACTGGAGACCGAATGGGACACCGACGCAGATGAGCGTCGCGAGGGCCGACGTCCAGACGAGCGAGCGGGTCCACGGAGCCTGGTAGGTGTTCATCGGAAAATTCAGCGGACAAAATAGCCCGCAGCGCGCCTGCGGTAGTATTCCTGCATCTCCGCGACGCGGGTGTCCTCCTCGTGCCTTCGCTCGAGGACGGTTCGATCCAGTTCGTTCGCATCGCCCATCGTCAACGAATCCAAATCGGCAGTGCCGCAAGGTCCAGCTCCTCCATGGACTCCAGCAGGAGGTCCGCCTCGGTCAGGTCCAGATGCCGGGTCATCGCGTTCGGGATCACGACCGTGAAACCCGCCGCGCGGGCCGCCCGCAGGCCGTTGAGCGAATCCTCCAGCGCGAACGCCTCGCCCGGGGCCACGCCGAGCGCGGCGACGGCTCGCTGGTAAAGCTCGGGATGGGGTTTCACTTCCTCGACTAGTTCCCCCGTCTGAAGCGTCTCGAAAAAGTCGGCAATGCCGAGCCGCTGTAGATGTGGCTCGACCCAAGCGCGCGACGAGCTGGAGGCCAAGCCGATTT
>JBGTNO010000174.1:0-6077 GCA_041743065.1 Chthoniobacterales bacterium | reverse complement strand
CGTCCGATCTTGGCGTGGCGCGCTTCGCGACTCCCGTGGCGGGTGTGACGCCCCTGACCGTGGGAACGGTCGCGCAGGCGGCCGATTTGCTCGGGCACCGCATTCTGCTCTACGGTCACGGCCCGGGCACGCCGGTGGTGGGGACCAATGAAGTGGTCGATGCCGTTGCCACCGGACGGGAAAATCCCACGTTTAGCTATCTGAAGGAAGGGCGGGTCACCGGCATGGCCAACGGCGAATCGGGCGATTCCGGCGGCCCGAGTTTTATCGTGCGGGAGGGCAAGCCGGTCCTGCTCGGAGTGCATTTGGAGGTCGATCAGGACACCTTCGTCGGCCCCCTGCTGCCGTCGCTCCGCGAGATCGTCGGTCCCGCGGTGAAGACCCTGCAACTGCCGCCGGGTCGCTGACCGCTCGCCCGTTATCTCTTTCCGGCTTTGGCTGGTCGTTTCCCGCTCGCAAACCGGGCGTCCTCGATTCACCATTAGCTTCACGCCTCTCTTCGGTGCTCGACTTGGAGATCCGTGGCTCCGGCGGGACTGGACGGGCGGGGCGCGACAGCACGTTACCAGACCACTTCATTCATGCTTCCCACTACTTTCCTCACCCAGTTGATTCCCGCCCGGGTCGGCGAGGCCATACGCCGAGCCGAAGCTCGGATTTGGCGACCGGTTCCCGGCGAATGTCAGGTCGGGCGAACCGCCGCGTCGCTTGCTTTTAAAACTGCGAAGGAAATCTCCGCGGCCGACTTCGAGCCGGTGTCCGCCGCGCCGTTCCACTGGGGCCCGAAGTATGCGCAAAGTTGGTTCCGCGTGAGGCTGCCCGAGGCCACTGGTCCGGAGACGCGCTATTTCCGCTGGGAAGATCAGGCCGAAGCCACCGCTTACCTCGACGGTGTGCCGTATTCCGGGCTCGACGTCGCGCACCAGCAGATCCCGTTGCCCGCCGGGGTGAGGGAACTCTGGATCGAGTCGGTCTGCCTTAAGTCCGCCATCTGGCTCACCGGCCAGGCCGCGCCCATCATGGATGAGGAGGGCAGCCGCTATCGGCCGCCGAAACTGCTCGCCCGCGACGATCTGGCCTGGGGCGTTTACCACGATTTGAAAGTGCTGCTCGAGCTGCTCGAGGATGAGTACCGGGAGTTTCAGCCGGCGGTTTCCGGCCTGCCGAAGTCTTTGACCGATCCGGTGCGGCACAGCCTGGCGGCCTTCCGCGCGAGTCCGCTTTTTCGCCGGCTCTGCGACCGCCTGGACAGGGCCATCGATGTTTTCGACCTCGAGGGTCTGGCTGCTTTTGCCGGGGCGCTGAAGGGCGTTTACGCCGAGTTTCCGGCGTCGCCCGATGCGGTCAAGGCGGTGCTCACGGGGCACGCGCACATCGATCTCGTGTGGCTTTGGCCCGAGCGGGTGGGCGAGTTCAAGGCGGTCCACTCTTGGTCCACGCAGACGCGTTTGCTGAGGGAGTATCCGGAATTTAAATTCGGGTATTCCCAGCCGGCCAGCTACGAGGCGGTGGGGAAAAAGTCCCCCGAGCTGCTGCGGAAGGTGCGGGAATTGATCGCCGAGAAGAGATGGGACGCCGTCGGCGCGGCCTACGTGGAGGGCGACACGCAGATGCCCTGCGGCGAGGCGATTCTGCGCTGCCTGCGCCTCGGGCAGGAGGAATTTACGGCGCTGAAGGGGTCGCCGAGCGAGGTTTTCTGGCTGCCGGATGTCTTCGGTTACAGTGGCTGCATGCCTCAGTTGCTCCAGGGGGTCGGAGTCAGAGGATTCTTCACCAGCAAGCTCTCGTGGAGCACGGTCAACCGCTTCCCGCACACCAGCTTCCGCTGGCAGGGGCCGGATGGCGCGGAGATCAACGCCCACGTGGTGCTCATTCACGACTATAACGAATGGGTCGATGTGAAGCGGCTGCGGGAGGACGCGCTGCATCATCAGCAATCCGCCGTGCATCCCGAGTTCCTCCAGCCGACCGGCTACGGCGACGGTGGCGGCGGTCCGACCGAGGAAATGCTGGAACGCGCCCGCCGCGTCTCGAACCTCGCCGGAATGCCGCGAGTGGAATGGGGAAACATCGAGCCGTTTTTCGACCGCCTGGACAAGGTGAGGTCCGAAATTCCGGTCGTCACCGGCGAGCTGATGCTGGAGTTGCACCGCGGGGTTTTCACCACGCACGGGGCGCTCAAGGCGGCTTTCCGCGGGCTGGAGCGGGCGTTACAGGTGCTGGAAGCGGCCCATGTGGTGCGCGGGCTCGGACCGATCGATCGTCACTATTGGAAGCGGGCCAGTTTTTCGCATTTTCACGATTACATCCCCGGCAGCTCGATCTGGGAGGTCTATGCCGAGGCGATTCCGGAATTGGAGACGCTCGCCGCCCGGGCTCTCGCCGAGGCGCGGAGGGCGCTCGACGGTGAGGCCGCCGAGGGAAAGCCAGGCTGGTTTAATCCGCTGCCGCTCCCGCGCGCCTGGATCGATGGCGATCGGTGCCACCATCTGGCTCCGCTCTCCGGCGCTCCGGTTTCCGAGCTTCCGACCAGCTCCCCGACCGCTCCCGCGGCCGCGGCGACCTCGCTGGCGAGCGAGCGGGTGCGGGCGAGGTTTTCGGATAAAGGCTCGTTGATCGGCCTGGTGATCGACGGGGCGGAGGTGGCGGTGACGGGTCATCGACTCTGCGCCTATCCCGACCACCCCGCCTCCTTCGAGGCCTGGGATGTGGATCGCGCCAATCTGGTGCGCGGCCACGAGGCGCGGTTGGTCGGTCAGCCGGTCGTCACCCACCGCGGGCTGGAGGCTTCGGTGGCGTTCGACTACGAGATCGTCCGCCAGAGCCGGGTAACGGTGATCTATTCGCTGCGATCCGGAGAAGCGGCGCTGCGGGTGCGCTATGAGGTGGACTGGCAGGATCCGCTGCATTGGCTGAAGGGGATTTTCACCAGCGATTATCGGGGGCGCGAGGCCCGCTACGGCGCGCCTTTCGGCAGTCTGCTGCGGGGTCAGTGGCCGGGCTATCCTCGCGAGGAAGCGCAGTGGGAAGTGCCAGGCAGTCGCTGGATGGCGGTGTGCGACGACGCGCAGAGCGAAGGCCTCGCGATTATTACCGAGGCAAAATATGGCTTCACCACCCGCGAGGGCACCGTGGGTGTGAGCCTGCTGCGCAGCGCGTTGGTGACGGAGGCGCATGACCATCCCCAGATTCGACCAACTCCGGATCGCCCGGCGCATTCCGATCTCGGCCATCAGACGGTGGAACTCGCGCTCGCCCGCTACTCGCCCAGTCTTCCGGCGACTGAGCAGCCGGCGGCGCTGGCCGATCTGCTCTTCACTCCGTGCCTACCTTATGCGGGCGGAGCGGTCTCCGCGCGGCTGGATTCAGTCTCGGGTCTGTCGTCGGCAGTGCCCGCCTGGGCGGAGCCGCTGGAGGATGGCTGGGTATTGCGGCTGCACGAAACGTTGGGCCGCAGCGGAGCGGTGAAGCTGGCGCTAGCCGCCGGAGCGGTGGCAGTGCCCGCCGATTTGCTCAATCAACCCTTGCCGGACAGTTCAACGACCGAGGGTGAAATCGCGCTGCGAATTTCGCCCTATCAAGTGCGGTCGGTGAAAATCCAGAAGCCCTCTCCGCGCTCCTGAAGCGTCATCCCTCCTTAGCGTTCACTCCCCGAAACCCACGGATCACTCGAAATCATCATGCCATCATACCAACAACTCGAAAAATTCACCCTCGGCGTCGGCGACCGTTTTGCCCATCAAGCCAAAGCTCAGTTGCGCGCCTGCCAGTTGATTGCCCGGGACGGGGCGGACGTCGTGCCCGTATGGAACAAGAGCAATCGCGAACACAGTTTCATCGGCAGTGAACCGGCCAGCGTGCTCGCGGCGGCGCGGGAAGCCGTGGAGGCGCTCGGCTGGAAGGGCGGCTGGCATGTCGATGCCGATCACATCGGCCTCGCGACGGTGGACCGCTTTGTCGCCTCTTCGGATTTTTTCACGCTCGATGTCGCTGATTTCATCGGTCAGCCGGCGGCGGCGGACGCGGTGGAGGCTTTTGTGGACCGCCATCCGGAGCTGATTGGCACGATTTCCATTCCCGGGATCGACCCGCCTTTCCAGACGGATCGGACCGAGATCGCACGGATCGCCGATAAGTTTCTCCTCGCCGTGCGGGAAGCCGGAAAAATTTACCGCCACATCGCCGGGCGAAAGGGCGAGGCAAACTTCATCGCCGAGGTGTCGATGGATGAAACCGACTCGCCGCAGACGCCCCCGGAGCTTCTGGTAATCCTGGCCGCCATAGCGGACGAAGGGATTCCGGCGCAGACCATCGCGCCGAAGTTCACCGGGCGCTTCAACAAGGGCGTCGATTATGTGGGCGACCTCGCGCGGTTTGAAAAAGAGTTTCACGATGATCTGGCGGTGATCGCATTCGCGGTCGAACGCTACGAGTTGCCCGCCAGCCTCAAGCTGAGTGTCCATTCCGGGAGCGATAAGTTTTCGCTTTATCCGATCATCCGCCGAACGCTGCCGAAATTTGACGCGGGGCTGCACCTCAAGACGGCCGGCACGACCTGGCTGGAAGAGCTGATCGGCCTGGCCGAGGCCGGCGGCGAGGGCCTGGAACTGGCGAAGGAGATTTACGCCTACGCCCTCGAACACCTCGACGAACTCACTGGGCCCTATGCCGCGGTGATCGATATCGACCGAGCCCAGCTTCCCGGGGTGGCGGAGGTGTCTGGCTGGACGGGGGAAGCGTTCACGGGCGCGTTGCGGCATGACCAAAGTCACCCGCTCTTTAATCCGAGCCTGCGCCAGCTTCTGCACGTTTCCTTCAAGCTGGCTGCGAAAAAAGGGCCTATCTATCTAAACCTGCTCCAGACCCACGAGGAGATCGTGGGGCGAAACGTGACCGAGAATCTTTACGCGCGGCATCTTCGCCCGCTCTTCGGTGGGGAATAGCTGCACCAGCTAGCCACACCGTGCGCCTGCCGGAAGACCGGCGCGCGTGTCCGGCGGGAGAGGGTCGGCACTTTCGCGGGGCGGGGCCGCGTTTTGCGCTGGTGAGGCCCCCGAATCTGTGTAACCGTCCGTTTCTTATCCCAATGACATTCCAACGCTCCCTCGTGTGTGCGGCTGCCGGACTGGCTGCCGCTTTTGTTTCCTCCGCTGTCGCCCAGGACGCGCCCGCCGCCGTTCCGTCCCCCGCGGCTGAGGCCACCGCCGCTCCTACGCCCGAGGCTCCGGCCCTCAACCTGCCCGACGTTCTGGCCGAGGTGAATGGCGAGAAGATCACCAAAGAAGCAGTCGAGAAAGGCCTTCAGCAGGCGCTCGGCCAGTCCGGCCGTTCCCTGAAAGACCTGCCCGCGCCGGCCCGGGAGATGTCCTATTATATGATGACCGAGGAAATGGTCACCCAGAAGGCGGTCAGCGCCGAGTCCTCCAAGATCGAGGTGAGCGAGGAGGAAGTGAAGGCCGAAATGGCCAAGATCGCCGAGCAAATGGGCGGCGAGGAGGCGATGAAGAAGCAGATCGAAGCCGCCGGCGAGACCGTGGAAAGCGCCACCGCGCAGATCCGGGAATCCCTTCAGCAGCAGAAGTGGCTGGAGCAGCAGACCGGCGGCGAGCTCAAGGCGACCGACGAGGAAGCGAAGACCTTTTACGATGGCAATGCCGAGCAGTTCGAGCAGCCCGAAATGGTGCGTGCCAGCCACATCCTGATCGCGGTGCCGACCGGGGCGGACGAGAAGGTAATGGACGAGAAAAAGAAAGCCGCTGAGGATGCCAAGGCGCGCGTGATCAAGGGTGAGGAATTCGCCGCCGTGGCCAAGGAAGTGTCCGAAGATCCCGGCTCCAAGGAGAGCGGCGGCGATCTGGATTTCTTCGCCAGGGACCGCATGGTTCCCGAGTTTGCCGAGGCCGCTTTCGCCATGAAAAAGGGCGACGTGAGTGATCCGGTCAAGAGTCAGTTTGGCTATCACGTCATCAAGGTCACCGACAAGAAAGAGGCCGGCAAAGTGGCTTTCGACGAGGCCAAGCCGAAGATCATCGATTACCTCGTCGGCCAGAAACGCCGCGACGCCGTGCAGAAAGCCG
>JBGTNO010000173.1:0-3296 GCA_041743065.1 Chthoniobacterales bacterium | reverse complement strand
CCCCGAAGCCGCGCGCGGCCGCCTGCGACCCGTGCTCATGACCGCGCTCGTCGCCGCCGTCGGGTTCATCCCGATGGCCCTCAACACAGGCGTCGGCGCCGAGGTCCAGCGCCCGCTCGCCACCGTCGTCATCGGCGGCATTCTCAGCAATACCGCGCTCACCCTCCTCGTGCTGCCCGTACTCTACCTGCTCTTCGGCCAGCCGGGAAAACGCGGTGCCAACGAGTTGGCGGAGGCGTGCGCGGCGGGATCGTGACCGGATGCGACACGACAATTCTCCGCCTCCCAGGAAAGTGCTTTGGCGTGGACCCGTTGAACCGCCACCTCCAGCAAATCGCCCGGCAACACTTCGATAAGGGCATCGCCAAGACCTTCGTTCTGGTGGATGAGCGCGCCCCCACGCTGAAGCCTGTGCTCCGTTATTTCACGGGCGGGCGCTGTGCGCTACGTGGTCGAAATAAGGTCCTGCATCCAGAGTTCACTCCCACGGATTCACCACCGGCACGTCGTCCGGGAAATCGGCGGTGTTGCGGGTGGCGAGGGTGTGGCCGTGCGCGAGCGCGGTGGCGGCGATGAGGCTGTCAAAGGACGGGAGTTGCCGGCCTTTCTGCTGATGCTTCGCATAGAACGCTCCCCAGGTGCGGGAGGCGTCCTCGTCGAATGGGACGACGCGGCCCGCGAAGCTCTCGACCATCTCCTCGAACCACGCCTCCAGCTTCCGCCGCTTCCGGCCCGACGCGAGCAGGTGGATGCCCTTGGAAATCTCCGCGAGCGTGAGGGCCGAAACATGCAGGGAAGCATCGTGGCGATCCAGCCACGCGATCACCTTGGCGGCGGGATGCGTCTGAGTGGCTTCACACAGCACGTTGGCATCGACGAGAAAACTCACGGCCTACAATTCCAGCGGGCGCGGCGTGTCGCGCAATCGTTCGACGAGCAAGCCAGGCTCGGGGCACTCGCGGAGCACGTCCACGATCTTGCGCCTCGGTTGCAGATGCGAATACGCCTCGGCGGAAAGCACCACGGCGACAGGGCGGCCATGCCGGGTGATGGTCTGTGCGCCCCGTTCCTGTGCGCTCTGGACCAGCTCGCTCAAGCGGCTCTTCGCTTCCTGCAATTGCCAAACGCTGTTCATGGGAAAGAGGCTAGGCCAAGGGTTCTGGTCCGTCTAGTCAGACTTTCCCGGACGCCGCGCACTGCGAATCAACCAAACATCGTGACCGTCGTCATCGGCGGCATCCTCAGCAACACCGCGCTCACCCTCCTCGTGCTGCCTGTGCTCTACCTGCTCTGGGGCCAGCCGGGAATGATCACCGCCAACGAGGAGGCGGCGCGTGAAATATCCGAGCCGGTTCCTTGACATACCTCGGTGCGCGCTTATTGATGCGGCCCGTGCGGTCTTCTTGTTTCCAATCCCTCTTTACCTGTCTCGTTGCGATTCTCTTCGTGGCGGTGCTGGGGCAGGCGGTGGCACAGGAGGTGGAAGCCGTTTTCAAAACGTGTGCCTCGGAGCACCAAGACGACGATCAAGGCGATGGATCGCATTGCCCATGCGTGTGTCATCATCACCAGACGGCGGTCGCGGGATGGCAGGTCTCGATGCCGAGTCCGCTAGGAACCATCTCCAGCGTGGTTGACCGTGCTCAGTCCGTCCCGGAAGCGCCTCCCGCTTCCATCGACTACCCGCCTCAGTTGGCGTAGCGCCTGAAGGATTTCCAGACCGAGGTCACGATCTATGAGCCTGCGGGCTGGAGCCGGATTTTCGCCTCTATTTCTCCTGCCCGAGCACCTGCGCGGCGACCTCGGCGCGACGTGCAAATCCCCGCCGGCTATTGGATCGAGTGGGGCGGGCAGTTCGAGAACCCGCTCTCCGCGAGCGCGCGCCTGCGCATCGTCGGACCGTGAATCCGTAGAGATTGCGGGCATGGCGGAAAGACCGCTACTTTCACACTCATGAATACCTGCGACCTCTCTCCATACGGCCTTCGCGTCGAAACTGTCCTCCGCAATCCTTCACCCGCACTTTACGAGGAGGCGATCCGCTACGACGAGCGTGCGGCCATTTCCGATACCGGCGCACTGATCGCCTACTCGGGGCAAAAAACGGGGCGCTCGCCGTAGGATAAGCGGATCGTGCGCCGCGCGGAATCCGAGAACGACGTGTGGTGGGGGCCGGTGAACGTCGCGCTCGATGAGCCGGCTTATCTGATCAATCGCGAGCGGGCGAAGGACTACCTCAACACCCGCGAGCGGCTCTATGTCGTCGATGGCTTCGCCGGCTGGGACGCCGCGCATCGTTTGAAAATCCGCGTCATCTGCTCGCGTCCCTATCACGCCCTCTTCATGCACACGATGATGATCCGCCCGACGCCGGAGGAACTGGCGGCGTTCGGCGAACCCGATTTTGTCATTTACAACGCGGGCCGTTTTCCGGCGAATCGGCTCACCAAAGGAATGAGTTCCACGACTTCCGTGGACCTCTCGCTCGAAGACCGCGAGATGGTCATCCTCGGCACCGAATACGCGGGCGAGATGAAGAAAGGCATCTTCACCGTCGTGCATTATTTCGCGCCAAAAGCGGGAAATCTTTCGATGCACTGCTCGGCCACCGCCGATCCGCAGAGCGACCGTTCGTCGATTCTCTTCGGCCTCTCCGGCACGGGCAAGACGACGCTTTCCGCCGACCCGAAACGTCGGCTCATCGGCGACGGCGAACATGGGTGGACCGAGCAGGGCATCTACAACATTGAGGGCGGCTGCTACGCGAAAACCATCGACCTCACCCCGGAGAATGAGCCGGACATTTTCCATGCGCTGCACTTCGGCGCGGTGCTGGAAAATGTCGTCTTCGATGAGCGCGACCGGCACGTCGATTTCCGCGACACGAGCCTCACGCAAAACACGCGCGGCGCGTATCCCATCGAGTTCATCCGCAACGCGAAAATCCCCTGCGTGGCCGGGCATCCGACCGACATCATCTTTCTCACCTGCGACGCCTTCGGCGTGCTGCCGCCGGTCTCAAAGCTCAATCCGCGGCAGGCGATGTATCATTTCATCTCCGGCTACACGGCGAAAGTCGCGGGCACGGAAATGGGCGTGACCGAGCCGCAGGCCACCTTCTCCGCGTGCTTCGGCGCGCCGTTCCTCGTCTGGCATCCGGCGAAATACGCGGAGCTGCTCGCGGAGAACATGCAGCGCCATCACGTCAACCCCTGGCTCGTGAATACCGGCTGGTCCGGCGGCAGCTACGGCACGGGCGCGCGCATCACCCTGCGCCACGCGCGCGCCATCCTCGA
>JBGTNO010000172.1:0-8541 GCA_041743065.1 Chthoniobacterales bacterium | reverse complement strand
CGCAACGCTGCCCGCGGTGGGGCACGGGCGCCAGATAGGGACAATCGGTTTCGACCATGAATCGGTCGAGCGGCACCTGCGCGGCGGATGCGCGGACTTGAGCGCCATTTTTGAAAGTCACAATTCCGGTGAACGAAATGTAGTGCCCGAGATTCATCAGCTCGCTGAGACGTTCGGTCGTTTCCCCGAAGCAGTGATAGACGGCCTTCAGCCGGTCCGAGTATCTGGTGACGATCGCCAGGGTGTCTTCCCAGGCCTCCCGCTGGTGAATGACCACGTTCAGCCCCAGTTCCGCGGCGAGTTCCAGTTGTTGCTCGAAGACATCGGCCTGCCGGCTCTTGCAGGCGCCATCCGCGATGGCCCATTCCAGATCGCGCGCGTTCTCGCTGCCGAGCGCCTCCAGTTTCAATCGCATCTTCGGATCGGTTTCTCCGCTGGGAAGGTGACGGTAATCGAGCCCGGTCTCACCGATCGCGACCACCTTCGGATGAACGGCCATTTCCCGCAGCGCCGCGATGAAATCATCGGGCGCTTCGTCGGCTGAGGAGGGATGGACGCCGACCGCCGCAAACACGCTTTCATGTTCCTCCGCCAGCGCGAACGCGTCGCGGCTGCTCTCCAGCGAAGTGCCGATGACGACAACCCGATCCACCCCCGCCTCGCGCGCCCGCTCCAGCACCTGCGGGATCTCGCTGGCGAAGTCGGGGAAGTTAAGATGAGTGTGGGTATCCGTCATGGTTGATCGATAACTGATCGGCTGCAGGTCGCCCGGCGCGCCTCTCTCCCGCAGTCCTCAAGTTCCCTCCCTCACCACTGAATCACCGAACTCGCCCAGGTCAGCCCGCCGCCGAAGACGACCAGCAGCACGTAGTCGCCGACCTTCATCCGGCCGGTGCGGTTCGCTTCGTCGAGCGCGATGGCCACGGCGGCGGCGGAGGTGTTGCCGTAGCGGTCGAGGTTGATGAGGAAACGGTCGAGCGGGAGCTTCATGCGATCGGCGATCGCCTCGATGATCCGCATGTTCGCCTGGTGCGGAATGACGCAGGCGAGATCGCTGGCGGTCAGGCCGGCGTCGTCGAGCGCTATCTGAGCGGCTTTCATCATGGCGGTGACGGCCTGCTTGTAGGTCTCGCGCCCGTTCATCTTGATGGTGTTGAGCCGCAGATGCGCGTTCTCCGGAGTGACGGGATTGCGAGTGCCACCGCCGGGCATGGAGAGAATCTCCGAAAAACTGCCGTCGCTCCCCATATGTGTCTTGATCACGCCGTGAGAGCCGGGCCGGGAGCGAAGAATAGCCGCCCCGGCGCCATCGCCGAAAAGCACGCAGGTGTTGCGGTCGGTCCAGTCCACGATCGAGCTGAGCTTCTCGGCCCCGATCACCAGGACCGTGTCGTAGGTGCAACTGGTGATAAAATTCTGGGCGACTTCGACCGCGTAGAGAAAGCCGGAACAGGCGGCGGACAAATCGAAGCAGGCCGCCTTTTTGGCCCCGATCAGTTGTTGCACGAAGCAGGCCGTGGACGGGAAAAACATGTCCGGCGACGCCGTCGCCACGATGATCAGATCGATCTCGCCGGCCTGGATGCCCGCCTGCTCGATCGCCTTCCGGGCCGCCTTGGCCGCCATGTCACTGGTGTATTCGTCCTCGGCGGCGATGCGACGCTCGCGGATGCCCGTGCGGGAGATCACCCACTCGTCGGATGTCTCGACCATCTTCTCGAGGTCGGCATTGGTGAGGACTCGCTCCGGGACGTAACTGCCGGTGCCGATGATGGAGACGGGGCGCTTAGGCTTCCGCAGGCGCTGGCTGTTGGGCTCGGGTGGATTCATTGAATTTCCTGATCTCTTCCACGATGTGGGGGTTCACCTGATGAGAGATGGATTCCGCGGCCACCCGGATCGCATTCTTGATCGCGAGCGGGGAGCTGGAGCCGTGGGCGATGATGCAGATGCCGTTGACGCCGAGCAATGGGCTGCCGCCGTATTCCTCGTAGTTGGTGCGCTTCTTGATCGAGCGGAAAGCGTTGCGGGCGAGCCAGGCTCCGGCCAGGCGGATGGGGCTTTTTTTCAGCTCGTTCTTGAGCCAAAGAAAAATAGCGGCCGCGATCGATTCGCAGGTTTTCAGAACGACGTTGCCGACGAAACCATCGCAGACCACCACTTCGACGGGATTCTTGAAAAGGTCGTGCCCCTCCACATTGCCCCGAAAATTGAGCGAACTCTTTTTCAGCAGCTTGAAGACTTCCTTGGTGAAATCGGTGCCCTTCACATCCTCGTCGCCAATCGACATTAGACCGATGGAGGGATTTTTGTAGCCGAGCACATGCCGGGAATAAACCGCGCCCATGATGGCGTACTGCAGCAGATGCATCGGCCGGGCGTCCACATTGGCCCCCGCGTCGCAAAGGACAAAGACGTTGTGCTCCGTGGGAATGACCGAGGCGATGCCCGGGCGATCCACGCCGGGCAAAGTGCGCAGCTTGATGGTGGTGGCCGCGACGGCGGCTCCCGTGTGACCGGCGCTGACAATGGCGTCGGCCTCGCCCCTCTTGACCAGATCGACGGCGCGGCTCACGGATGAGTCCTTCTTCCGCTTGACCGATTCCACCGCCCCGTCAGTCATTTCCACCACCTGGGTGGCGTGCACGATCTCGATCCGCGGATCGCTGCAGGCATGCCGGGCGAGATGCGTGCGGATCTTCGCCTCGTCGCCCACGAGGAAGAGCTGTTCGATCTCCGGATGCTCATGGAGAGCGAGCACAGCTCCGGCAATGGTATGGTCGGGCGCGAAGTCCCCGCCCATCGCATCAAGCGCGATCTTCATACGGCGAGGCTAAGCAAAGGAGGCAATGACATCCAGAGACAAAAAACCCCGGCGCCAGCGTCTCCGGGAGCGAAAACGACGGGCGCCGGGTTTTTAGGGGAGCCGATCAGGCGGCCCCGATAGTCAGAACCTGGCGGCCCCGATAATAACCGCAACTGGGGCAGGCAACATGGGGACGGGTGGCACTGCCGCACTGGCCACAAGAGGTCAGCTGAGGCGCACTCCAGCGGTTGGCGGCTTTGCGGGTGCGCAGACGCATTTTCGAAGTTTTCCGTTTAGGAACAGGCATTACTTTCCTTTCTCAAATCTAAGTTTTTCTAGCGCGTCCCAGGCGTGGCTCTCTTCAGGTTCGGGCGAAACGTCGGAGACGTTGACTCGAGGCCTTTCACAGGTCCGGGCGCCATCCCCATCGCAGTGCGGGTAGGACGGAAGGCTGAGGACAATATCTTCCCGGACCATCGGAGTCAAGTCCACCAGTTCAGGCCCTTCCAGAGGCATCTGCACCGCAAAATCGGGCACTTCGACCGGCTGGGGAAAGCGCCGCAGACAGCTCACGCATTCCATTTCCACGACTGTGTTCAAAACGCCGACCGCGAATAAGCCGCCGTCGGACAGCCCCACCTCGAGGCTATAATGCACGGGAGCCACCGCGCGGATGCCTTCCTGCTCGAGATCGATGAAATCGCCTTCCACGTCCCCTTCCAGATGCTGGCCGTCTTCAGGGATCTGTTTGATGTGTATTTTCATGAGCGGGAAAATAGCCGGGAATGGCGGGTTGTCATCTCAGCCCACCGCCCAACCGACGGCCACCTAAGGATGCGTCCAGAAATAACGTGATACACTCTGGGTAATGGCTTCCGCGTGTAATTCCATTCTCCGTGGCAGTCCTCGAGCGTCATCCGGATCGAGGCCATCTGCTCCGGGTTCGTCACAACTCGAAAACGACTCCTCAAAGGACGGTCCTCCAAGAGACCACCCCATATTGCCGTCGCCCGGGTGGTGATTCCGCCTTTTCACAAACCAAATCCATACATCAGGCACACGATCTTCGCACTCCTAATCGGCATCGACCGCTCTGATGCGCGACCCGAGGTCGCCACCCTCGCTCCCAGCGAGTCCAAGCCTCCACTCCACCCCGTGAGCACCGAGCCGTGCGCCCGCGCGCGTGGTGCGATGCGCCATGCGCCCCCCTGCCAGGATCGCCGTGGCTTTCGAGCAGCCGGCGACCAATCTGACCGTCTTCTTCAGCCAGTTTGCCCGGGTCACGCTCTACCGCTCAATCCGGCGGCGGTCCGCAGCTACTGCCGGAGTTTCGCCATCTCCGGGGCGCATACCGATGTGAGCGATGCCACCATGATTGCGCGCTACCTGGCCCATGACTTCGCCGCCCGGCTGCTGGCCGCTTTCGGCGTGGAGCGCGAGCTTTGGAGCTGGCCGAGGAGCTCTGGCGCTACCGCGGGGTGGCCCCGGTGACCCCGCAGAGCGGACAGAAACGAGTCGCCGGGCGCCGCCGCCACGCGCCCGCTTTCCTCCATCAAACCTTCGTGGAGTGGGCCTCGCAGAGTTGGAAACATTCAGCTTGGGCCCAAGCCTCCTATCTCTACCGAAAGGCTCAAGGCCAAAGCTCCTATTCGATCATGCGCGCCTTGGCCTACAAATGGATCCGCATCCTCTACGCACCTGGAAAAACCGCACCCCTTACGATGAAACCGCCTACCTCCAAAACCTGGTCAAACGCGCCAACCCCATCTGTGAATATCTCGATCAATAACTCCTAAGAAATCTACCAACTTTCCATTGACAGATCCCCTCAGAGGTAAGGTCAGAGACCGGGCTGGGCTGGCGGCTCGGGTGCGAGCAGCCGAGATGACAGCCCAGAACGGTTCACCGGACCGCCTGGTTCGGCTTCTTTTCGATCCTGCTCGCCATCGATAAACGCTCGGCAATCCACACCTTGATCAAGGATTGGCGGGGCACGCCAAGTCGGTCAGCTTCACGGTCCAATCGTGAAATCATCCATTCGGGAAAATCCACATTCACGCGCTTAGCTTGGTGGCCGGGGCGAACTGCCTTGGCAAGGTCGAGGTAGGACAAAATATCCTCCTGACCAGCATCAAAAATCTTATCTAATTCTTCAGCTTTCATATGCTTCCTTCTCTTTTGGCCTCGCCCGTCTCACGGAGATGATACGAACTCGATCATCGCGAACGGTGTAGAATACCGCCCAAATACGCATTTCTCTTTTGGCCAGCATCGCAAAACGAACTTCGGTATCACTGCGGGCGGGAAACAATATCCGGCCTTCATCTGCCCAGAGGGCCTTTGCCTCCTCGAAGTCGATACCATGCCTTTGCTTGTTTCTTCTGCTTTTGGCGGGATCATACTCAAAATCCATTCGGTATGATTTTTATACCGTAATGCGAGGACGGCTGCAAGTTCTCTTTTCCGACATAAAAACCCAAGGAGCGCGAACGTCCCGTCCGCTTCGTCCATCTGATTGGATATTCGAAGCGGACAGGATGTCCGCGCTCCTGGTCACGGCGAAGGCGTGAATACCGGCGTGGCGCTCTCTTCCGGCTGTGGGCCGAGATTTTTCAGACGCGTGCTCACCGAGATCTCGCGGTAAACGTAGGTGTCCCCGGATTGCTCGTCCACCGTGCGGGTTTCGCGCACGTGAAAATTCGGTGGCGGCACGTAGCGGCGTTTCGGCAACACCGGTTCACGGCTTAAAATCAGGAAGAGGGCAACGTGCCCGAGCGCGACCCCAGTGATGATCCAGATCCAGGCACTTCGACTCACGACCTGCGGGCGGATTCACCCTCTCGGATCAGTTCCCAAAAGCCTTTGGTTTTCCCGAGTTGCTCGTCCTCCGCCATCGGCAGTTTCGCCCGGAAAAGAAAGTCGCGCAGCGTGTTCTTGTGCAGCACGCGATGAATGATGATCCCCTCGGCCGCGGGCTCGAAGTACAACCGGTAATCCCGTGCCCGGTAGCGGTAGAGCTTCTTGCCCTCGCGGTCGATCCGGCCGAAGCGCTCATCGTCGAGATGCTCCAGATCCTCCGGAATGATTTCGAATTCGGCCAGCAGGTCGAGCTGGAGTTCAGTGGGGAGGCGGGCCATTTCCGCCGCGCTGATTTCGTTGAAGATGATCTGGAACATCAGCCGCTATGCTACTCGTCGCCCCCCGATATTCGAGCGCTGATTTCGCGGGTTCTCCTCTTACTCCTGCTCTTTCTCATCCTCTTAATCTCTTTCCAGAACCGGGGAAGATTAAGATGATGAGGAGGAGCAAGATTAGGAGTCCCTCGTCATAGCCGCGCCACCCGCGAGCCCACCCCGGTGAAAATCTCCCATGGGATCGTCCCCGCTTTCTCCGCCAGCTCCGCCGCCAGGATCACCTCGTCCCCCTGCCGCCCCATGATCACCACCTCATCCCCCGGCTGCACCTCTTCCAGCGCCGTCACATCCACCATGATCTGATCCATCGTCACCCGCCCCAGCACCGCGCAGCGCCGACCCCGAATGAGCACGTCCGCATCCTTCCCGGAGAGATGCCGCGGATAACCATCGGCATATCCGAACGCCAGCGTCGCCACCCGCATCGGCCGCGAGGTGATGAACGTCCGCCCATAACTGATGCCCCGGCCCGGGCCCACATCCCGCACCAGCGAGACGCGCGATTTCCACGTCATCACCGGCTTCAGCGAGGCCTGGAAATCGCCCGCCGCGCTGCCGTAGAGCGCCAGCCCAATCCGCGCCATGTCGTGCGCTTTTTTGGGGAAACGGATCGCGCCCGCGCTGTTCAGCACGTGCACTTTCGGCAGGCGCAGACCCGCCTCGCGCATCCGGTCCAGGCTGCGCTGGAAATGCTCGAGCTGGCGCCCGGTGAACTGGTCGTCCTCATCCGCCACCGGCAGATGGGTCGAGATGCCATCGATCATCACGCCCTTCACCTTCAGCAGATCCTGAATCGTTTCCCCCAGCTCCTCATACCACACCCCGATGCGGCCCATGCCCGTATCGACCGCCAGATGCACCAGCAGCGGCTCGTGCGCCGAGATTTCATCGTCCAGCGCCTCCCTCCACTGCGCATGCAGCCGCCCATATTCCTCCGCCTCCTCCACGCTCGAAATGGTCGGCACAAAGCCGTTTCGCACGATCACCGATCGCTCCGAGGGCAGCGCCGGACTGAAGAGGAGAATCCGCGCACTCGGCACCAAGGCGTTCAGTTCCAGCGCCTCCGCCACATCCGCCACCCCCAGCATTTCCACCACGCCCTCCAGCGCTTTCACCACCCGCGCCGTCCCGTGTCCGTAGGCGTTGGCCTTCACCACCGCCAGGAAACGGACGGATTCGCCCAGCCGCGCCCGCAGCGCGGAGACATTGTGCCGCAGGGCCTCCAGATCCAGCTCGACCCAGCATCGGGGCGACACTTTCATGGACCGTTCGGCTCTCCCGGCAAACCGTCCGCGCTGGCCGGCAAGGCCGTTTCCGAGAGCCGGCGCAACGCCTCCAGATCCGCCGCCATCTGCCAACCCAGCCGCGCCATGCGCCACAGATCCGCGTAACGCAGCGGGGGCTGCGGCTGCCCCTCCCATTTCAGGACCCACCGCACCCAGGTCCCGCGGCGCACGCGGCGCAGCGCGAGAATGCCCTCATACCTCGGCCCGCCCTCGTCGAAATCGATCGCGTAGGCCAGATGATCGTTCGGTTCCGAGGTCACGACGCGCAGCGTGCCCCGGCGCGAATTGGTTTCGAAAGTTTGCGCCGCCCCCGCCCCGCTCGCCGGTCCCGAGTAGGAAAAATGCGGGCTCGCCGTGCGCCGATTCCACTGCCGCCAGAGGGGCCAGTTTCGCAGATTCTGCAGATACGCGAAGATCGTCTCCGGAGGGGCCGCGATGAAGACGCGGCGAAACACCCGCATCCGCCGCCGGAAGAAAAACGGCGCTACCAGCAGCGTCAGCGCGAGTCCCAGCAGTCCTTGGTGGTGAGCTTTCATAAGTGGTCGAAACAAGCGTGCAGTCTTTCCGGGGATAAGATATGAACTTGCGCTCCGGCAGCCTGTCTGGCTATCGAAGGAAACAGAGTCCCCCCGCAACGACAAGGCCATGTACTACGCAGCATCCAAAAATCCCATCATCCGTCTCCTCCTCGCCGCGGCTCTCGTGGCGATGCCGCTCACCGCCCCCGCCGCCCCCAGCGATCCGCCCCAAACCCGCAAGGCTCAGGCCGTGACCGCCACCCCGGCCCCGACTCCGAAGAAGCGCGGATTCTTGGGCCGCTTGTTTGGCGGCGGCGAAGACACCCCCACGCCGACTCCGGCTCCCGCCGCCAAGGAGGACATCGAGAAATCGAAAATCAAACGCGCCATTCCCGCCGCAACCACCCGCCCCCGCCTCTGGGAATCGCCCACCCCCAAGCCGAAGTCCACTCCCAAGCCCAAGCCAAAACCAAAATCCACCCCCGAACCTGAACCCAGCGCCACCCCGGAAAAATCCCCCACCCCCGAAGCCAAATCCACCCCGGCTCCAACCCCCGAGTCCACTCCCGCTTCCACCCCGGAGCCCGAGCCCAGCGCCACCCCGGCCCCGGCCGACGATTTCACCGATGCCCCGTCGTTCGTGCCCGATCCCGACTCCACCCCCAGCGGTCCCGCCGTCGAGGACATTCTCAGCGAAGAGTATCAGAAAAAAATGCGGGCGCGCTACGACGCGGCGA
>JBGTNO010000171.1:0-9698 GCA_041743065.1 Chthoniobacterales bacterium | reverse complement strand
TGGGAGCCGCCCTGGAACTTCCCGCCACCATGATCAGCAGCCAGAGCGTGAGCGCGAGCGCCACGCCGAAATCCAGCGGCAGAAACGGCGTGGTGCTCACCTGGCCGCCCCGGCGCAGCGTCGTCTGCAGATGCCCGCCGTAGAAGCGGGCGGCGAGAAGCGCGGCGACCGCAAAGACGATCCCCATGACCAGATTGACGCCCGCCGGCAGCTCGATCACGGCAGGAAATAGCCCGGCAACAAATACACCCGCCCGCTCTCGAGCTTCGGCAGCAGATCGCTGGTCACCTTCAGCTCCACTTGGCCGGAGAGCTTCGTCTGGCTGAAGACGCGCGCCAGTTTGCCGAGGCTGAAGGGCGCTTCGTAGCGCACCACTTTCGCGCCGCTCGCTCCGCCCAGGTCCCGCGCCTTGGCGTAGGCGTCCTCGAGGTAGCCGAGGCCGTCCACCAGCTTCAATGTCCGCGCTTCCTCGCCGGAAAAAATGCGGCCGTCGGCGATATGATCGCGCAGCGTGGCCTCGGGAATCTTGCGCTCCTGGGCCACGATGCCGACAAATTTATCATACATGCCCATCACCAGCCCCTGGATGAGCGCCTGCTCCTCCGGCGTCATGTCGCGGGTGCCGCTGAGGATGTCCTTGAACTGACCGCTCTTGAAGACGATCGCCTGGAGGCCGATTTTGCCGAAGAGTTCCTGGTATTTCAGGGTCTGAATGATCACGCCGATGCTGCCGGTGAGCGTCGTCTCATGCGCCATCACGTAACTTCCCGCGCAGGCGATGTAATAGCCGCCCGACGCCGCCAGCGCTCCCATTTGCACGACGACCGGCTTCTTTTTCCGCGCTTCCAGCACCGCGTGATAGATCGCGTCCGAGGCCGTCACCTCGCCCCCCGGCGAATCGACCAGCAGCACGATCGCCTTCACGGCGGCGTCTTCCACCGCTTGGCGGAGCGCCATTTTCAGGTCGTCCACCATCGTTTCGCCCAGCGAGCCCGCCACCGATCCGCTGATGATGCCGCGCAGTTGCAGCTGCACGATTTTGTCCTCACCGCCGGGTGCCAGGGTGGTTTCCTCGAACTTGGGCACTCCGGAGGCGAGGCCGCCCTCCAGCCTGGCGCGACCGGCGACCAGGGCCAGATTGATCAGCAGGCTGACGGCCAAGATGACCACAAGGCCGATGATCAGACAGCCGACGCGAGGTTTACTCATAGGCGGCAAAGCTGCCGCAAGGCCCGCCCGTTGACAAGTGCCGCGGCCGGTTTGCCCGCCCGTCAAATCGTTTGCCAGGTGGAAATGGCATTTACCTGGGTTTGCGCTTCCTGCTAGAGGAGAGATCGCTCATCTTCTCTTCATGCCGACGTACGAGTATCACTGCACCAAATGCAAAGGCACCTTCGATTTTTTCCAGTCGATGAAGGACGATCCTGTGGAGATTTGCCCGGAAAAGGCCTGCCTGCGCCCGAAGTGGGGCAAGGGCAGGGTGAAACGGCAACTGGGCACGGGCGCGGGCCTGATTTTCAAAGGCTCGGGCTTCTACATCACCGACTATCGCAGCGAAGGCTATAAAGAGGCGGCCAAGAAGGACACGACCGCCCCGGCCCCGGCGAGCACGGGCGACAGCAAGCCGAAGGTGGAAACCAAGAGCGAAACCAAGAGCAGCAAGCCGAGTAAACCCTCGGGGAAGGAGTAAGGCATGAATCTGGCGTGTAAGCAGTGCGGATACGAAAACGAGACCCAGCGGGTGTATTGTCACAATTGCGGTGCCAAGCTCGACCGCTCGGTCCTGCCGGAGGACACCCAGCGGAAAAAAAACGAATCTCCCGGCGCCGTGCGCAAACGGGTGCGGAACTTCGGTTCCCCGGGTCGGTTCACGCTCGGTCGCCTGGTGAAGATGATTCTCTCGGCGGTGGTTTACGGCTTCATCGCCGCCGCTCTGATCGCCGCCGCCCTGCCTCCGCATGACCTGCCCAAAGTAGCGGGGGATTCGCTCGACGCCCCGGCGGTGCCTTACGAGATCGAAGACGCGCTGGCGGCGCGGCGGTCCCTGGTTTTTTCCGAAGATCAGCTCAATGCCTATCTGGCTCGCGCCATTCGGGCGAGAAAGTCCGACAGTTGGACGCAGTATAAGCGCACCTTCGTGCAGTTGAAACCGCGCGAAGTTTGGACTTCGATCGAGTACACCATCTTTCAGCACCCCATCTACCTCTCCGTGGGACAGTCGCCCAAAGTGGAGGGAGGAAAGCTGACCGCCGATTATGTGGGAGGACGCATGGGCCGGCTGCCGATCCCCGCGGCTCTGATGCCGTTTTTGGTCAAGCCCTTCGCCACGCTGGCGGACGCCTTGAAAAACGAGCGCCAGATGCTCGGGAAGATGCAGACGATTCAGGTTTCCGAGAAAAAAGTGGTGCTAATTCCGGGCGGACCGCAAGCCCCGCCCGCCGCCGCCCCGCCCACCATTTAGGATTGAGCGATGCGACCTTCCCCCCTTCGTCTGTTCGCGCTGGTTTCGTTCGCGCTGAGCCCGGCCCGGGCGTTCGAGTTTCCGGCGCACAGCGTCAGCACGACCAAACAATTCGTCGTTTTTGCCAAGGACGTAACTCTGCGGTCTCAGGTGGCCAGTTTCGCCGAGGATAATAAAAGGGAGCTGCTCTCCCTCCTCGAGGCGAAAGACGAATGGAAGACGCCCATCCTGATCAACCTCCAGAAGGCCGATCCCTCGCAGCCGGGCGCGAGGGCGTCGCACGTCACGCTGTTCGATACCGGCGCGGGGATGAAGCTGCAGGTCGATGTGCGGCTGGGGGCGGACCCCGACGACATCGCGCTGCAATCGCATCTGGTCGAGGCTCTGCTGCTGGAAATGGCCTACCGCGGAAAAGCCCCGCGGCACGGGGAGGCCTACCGGCGGCCCCCGGCCTGGCTCATCGAAGGCGTGACGGAGCGAATCCGGCGCAAGATGTTGGGCGGCAGTCCCCAGGTATTTGAAGCTCTGCTGGATGCGAACCGGCTGCCGCCGCTGGCGGCGTTTCTCGATTCCGCGCCCAACGGCCCCGCTTCCACCTGGACCAGCGTGTTTCGGGCCGGCTCACTGGCGTTGCTCGATCAACTGATGGATCTTCCGCGGGGGCGCAAATCGCTCCGGGCTTTGATCGGCGGCATTCCGGAGAGCGACGGCGATCAGATCGCCCGGTTGCGCGACAGTTTCGAGGGCCTGGGCGATTCCGCGGAGGCGCTGGAGAAATGGTGGTCGCTGAGCGTCGCCAAGATGGCGGCGGCCGATCGTTACCTAGGAGCGGGCGTGGCGGAGACCGAGTCCCGGCTCGAGGAAATCCTGCGGATCAAACTGAAAAATCCCCAGGGCGAGCCGGAGACCTTCGCGTTAAAAGATTACGCGAAATTTTATCGTCGCGACGCCGCCAGGGCGGGCCTGGCGGGCATGAATCACGCCTTGATCGAACTTTCGGCCCAGGGCAGCGTCCTCTACCGCGGCCTCATCGGCGAATATAGCCAGGTGGTCGAAAAACTCCTCCGCCGGAAAACCCGGGGCATCGATCGGCAAATGGCCGATTTGCGAAAATACCGGGCGGCCATGCTCCAGCGGATTGACCAGATCGCCGATTACCTGAACTGGATGGAAGGCACGCAGATTCAGGTGCGCAGCCAGGCGTTCGAGGGATATTTCAAGGCGGCCGAAGATCTGGAAAAATGGCGCAGTCACCGTTCGGACCCGATCACTGCCTATCTCGATCTCGTGGAGAAAGCGCTGCCCTCGCCCCAGCCCAGTTCCGCCGCGGTCGCGCAAAGCCGCTGACCTAAGCGGGGGCCGAGGTCCGGGTGGCGCCCATCTCCTGGTTGAGCTTTTCGAGGCAGACCGGGCAGATGCCGTGGGAAAAATCCGCGCCGGTTTCCGCGTGGATATACTTCTCGATGCTGTGCCAGTATTGATTGTCGTCGCGGATGCTCTTGCAGTACATGCAGATCGGCAGCAGGTCGCGCAGCCGGTTGACCTCGCCGAGGGCGCCTTCGAGGTCGCGGATCTGCCGAGCCAGGTGGCGCTCCAGATGCACGACCCGCTGGCCGACCTTCAGCCGCGCCCGGAGCTCGTCCGGATCGAAAGGCTTGATCACGTAGTCGTCCGCCCCCGCGTCCAGCCCGATGGCGATTTCATCCTTCTGGCTCTTGGCCGTGAGCAGCAGCAGGTAGGTGTAAGGCCGTTGCGGGGCGGCCCGCACCCGGAGGCAGACCTCCAGACCGTCCATTTCCGGCATCATCCAGTCGAGCACGGCGATGGTGGGAGGATCGTGGCCCAGGAGAATGTCGAGTGCGGCCTGGCCGTCTTCGGCCGTGGTGACCTCGAAGCCCCAGTTGGTGAGGTTCCGCTCGAGCAGGTGTCGCGAGACATGATGATCCTCGGCAAGGAGAATCCGGTTGAGCGAGGAAAGCACGAGAACAGTTCGGATATGGCTCTGAGCGCGAGCGCCTCCCGTGGCCGGGGCGGTTTTTCGCTTTCCTATCGGGGCCAAAAACCTTTCTGTGGGCAACGCCTCCTGCCGCTCTCCTGTCTCTGGAATGAAAGTCTCCGATCTGCGTGGAATTCTCCAATACGTGCCTCGCTTCCGCGAACGGATTTTCGTGATCGCGATCGACGGCGAGATCGTCGCTTCGGAAAACTTCGCCAACACCCTGCTCGACATCGCCGTGCTGCGCTCGCTCAGTATCAAGGTGATCGTCGTCCACGGGGCCGGACATCAGATCGCCGAGCTGGCGAAAGCCCGGAAGGTCAGCATTTCGGATACGGACGGCACCGGCGTGACCGACGAGGCGACGCTGCAGCTCAGCCTCGAGGCGATTTCGCGCGTGACCAACGAGGTGATGCAGGGGCTGACGACGGTGGATCTCCGCGCGGCCTACCCAAATACGATCATCGCTCACCCAGCCGGGATCATCGGCGGCAAGGACTACCGCTACACCGGCCGGGTGGAAAAAGTGGACACGAAAAGTCTGCACCTTTTTCTGAATGAAGGCATCGTGCCCGTGGTGCCGCCGCTCGGATTCGATGGCGAGGGGCGAACGTATCGCGTCAATTCCGACAACATCGCGGTCGAGATCGCCGAGGCCATGCAGGCCATGAAGATTATTTTTCTCGGAGCCGGCGAAGTGGCGCTGAACGGCCAGATCATCCGCCAGCTCTCGATCGCCGAGACCGAGGAGATCGTGCGGAACAAAAAGCGGCAGCTCAGTTCGCCGCGTCTCATTTCCAAGCTGGACCATGCGGTCAAGGCCTGCCGCTCGGGGATTCCGCGGGTGCATTTGCTCAACGGCAACACCGATGAAGCGCTGTTGGCCGAGGTCTTCAGCCATGAAGGCGTGGGCACGATGGTTTATTCGAACGATTACCATCAGATCCGGCGCATTTTTAAAAAGGACGTGCGCGGCGTGATGTCGCTGATCCGTCAGTCGGTCGATAACGAGGAGCTGATCCGCCGCCGCCGGGCGGACATCATCGAGCATCTGGAGGATTTCTGGGTGCTGGAGATCGACCGCAATTTGATCGGCTGTGTGGCCCTGCACGTTCATCCCGAGCAGCAGATGGGCGAGCTGGCCTGCCTGCATGTGAGTAAAAACTACGCCAACTCCGGCTACGGCCGGAAACTGCTGGCCTTCGTGGAGAATCTGGCCGCGGAAAAAGGGCTCAAGCAGCTGGTGGCCCTGTCCACGCGGGCGTTCGCCTACCTCCAGCAGAAGGGCAGCTTCGTGGAGACGACGGCCGACATTCTGCCCGCCAAGCGCCGCGCGAGATACGAGGCCAGCGGCCGCAACTCGAAGGTGCTGGTAAAAACCCTCATGCCCAAGGCCGGGGGAGCCGGGCTGACCTCGATCTGACTTTCGAATCATGATGCCCACCCTCGCCGCCGCCGTTCACACCCATTTCGTGATGCTCGACTGGATCGTGCTCCTCGGCTACCTCGCGCTGACCACGCTGGTCGGCCACCTGATGAGCGGCAAACAATCGACCATCCGCGATTTCTTCCTCGGCGGGCGCTCGCTGCCGTGGCCGGCGGTCTGCGGCTCGATCATCGCCACCGAGATCAGCGGCGTCACCTTCATCGGCGTGCCCGGCACCATCTTCGCGCTGCACGGCGATTTCACCTACATGCTCTGGGGCATCGGCTCGATCCTCGGGCGCATCGTCGTCGCGCTCTACTTCGTGCCCGCTTTTTACCAGGGAGAAATCTACAGCCCCTACGACTTCATGGGGCGTCGGCTGGGGCGGCCGGCCAAGACACTGGCGACCTGTCTCTTCACGCTCGGCTCGATCCTCGCGCAGAGCGTGCGCGTGCTGGTGGCGGCCATTCCGCTGCAGGTTGTGACCGATTTTCCGATCCAGTGGTGCATCATTATCATCGGGCTGGTCGCCATCGGCTGGACGCTAATGGGCGGAATGCAGACGGTCATCTGGACGGATGTGATGCAGTTCGGGCTCTTCGTTTTCGGCGGCGTGCTGGCGCTCGTCTGGCTCATCAGCGGGCTGGCGGGCGGGTGGGGCGAATTCTGGACGACCGCGAGCCAGTTCGACCGGCTGAACATGTGGGACGCGCGGCTCCAGGCGAACCTCGAGTTCACCTTCTGGGTGGCGATCCTGGCCGTGCCGTTTCAGAACCTGGCGGCGTTCGGCGTCGATCAGCTGAACGCCCAGCGCATGTTCTGCTGCCGCGACCAGAAGGCCGCCGCCAAGGCGCTCATCTGGAGCTCGACCGGTCAGCTGCTCACCCTTCTCATGCTGATGGGCGGCGCGGCGCTCTTCGTGCATTATCAGGAAAATCCCTTCACGCCCGCCGAGGCGCAGATCGTCTTCCCGGCGGAAACGGCCGCGGAATCCGTCGCGCTGGCCGAGTCCGCGCCGCGCATCGAGAACGCCGCGACCGGCGCGCAGGCGGCCATCGGCGTCCCCGGGGAACCGGACTTCGTTTTCCCGATGTGGATCACCACCATGCTGCCGGCCGGCGTGACGGGGCTGATTCTGGCGGGCGTTTTCGCCGCGGCCATATCCAGTCTCGACTCCATCCTGGCCGCGCTCAGCCAGACCACGCTCTCGCTTTTCTACCACCCAGAAGACAAGACCGACGAAGAGCTGGAAAAACTGAATCTGGTCACCAAGTCGCGCCTGCTCGTCATCATGTGGGGCGTGATTCTCACCGGCTGCACCTTCCTGCTCTACATCGCGCGGGACGGCATCCCGATTCTGCCGCTGGCTTTTGGCATGACCAGCTACACGGTCGGGCCGCTGCTGGCCATGTTCCTTTGCGCGCTCTGGAACCGCGGCACGTGGCGCGGTCTGGTGGTCGGCACGGTCATCTCGCTCACGCTGGTGCTGTTCATGCGCATGGATGTGTGGGTGCTGGTGGCCAAAGCGGGTGCGAACATCGACTGGCTGCTCGCACTGCCGACCTACGCGCGGAATGCGGCGGGGGGCGTGTCGCCGACCGTCTTCACGGCGTGGGCCTGGCCGCTCACGACCATCGTGACCCTGCTCTGCGGGCTTCTGCTGCCGCGGCCCCGTCCCGAGATTCCCACCCTTTGAGGGCGTCGTAGGCCATGATCTCCACGAGAGTGCCCAGCGCTCGACTCGCTGGAGAGCGTCCACCTGGGGCTTGGCCTCCATGGCCAGCGCGGGCTTTTCCTCCTGAGAAGGGAATCGGCTCGGGTTGGCCGCGGAAGTTGCCTGCGGCGGATTTGGCCGGGTATTTCGAAACGCTTCAGATTCCTGCACGCCGGGCTTGCCAACCTCGATGGGAGTCTCTATCCAAGACCTCACCTATGAAAAAGATCGAAGCGATCATCAAGCCTTTCAAAATGGAAGACGTCAAAGAAGCCCTCGCCGAAGCCGGTGTCGAGGGCATGACGGTGAGTGAGGTGAAAGGTTTCGGCCGGCAGAAAGGCCACACCGAAATTTACCGGGGCAGCGAGTACACCGTCGATTTCCTGCCCAAGATGAAGTTCGAGGTTGTCGTGAAAGACACGGAGGTTCAGAAAGTGGCGCAGGCCATCATCGGGGCCGCCCGCACGGGCAAGATCGGCGACGGCAAAGTTTTCGTGCTGCCCATCGAGGATGCCGTCCGCATCCGCACCGAAGAGCACGGCGAAGACGCCATCTAGCGCTTCCGCCCGCCTCGCGCCACCGCCTTGCTGACCATGGAGTGGTGGCAATCCATCATCCTCGGCATCGTCGAGGGACTCACGGAATATCTGCCGGTCAGCAGTACCGGGCATCTTCTCCTCGCCCAGCAGTGGCTCGGAATTCCGCGTGACGAAGCGGCCGACGCCTATGCCATCTGCATCCAGGCCGGCGCCATTCTCGCCGTGCTCGGCCTTTACTGGAAACGGGTTCTCCAAATGATCATGGGCGTCCTCGGGAAAGATCCCGAGGGACTTCGGCTCGCCCTCAATATCGTCGCGGCCTTCCTGCCCGCCGCTTTCGCCGGGCTGGTGCTGGAGAAACCGATCAAACATTTTCTCTTCGGGGCCGCGTGGGGGCTCTGGCCCATCGTCGCCGCCTGGCTGCTGGGCGGCATCGCCATTATCGCCGTCTCGGCTTACCGGAAGAAACGGGGCGCCTCCGGCCGAAAAGGCTTCGATCTTTCCTCGCTCACTTGGCAACACGCCGTCATCATCGGTGTCGCCCAGTGCCTGGCCATGTGGCCCGGCACCAGCCGCAGCCTGGTCACCATCGTGGGTGGAATCCTGATCGGACTGTCGATGGCTTCGGCGGTGGAATTCAGTTTCCTGCTGGGCGTCGTCACCCTGGGTGCGGCGACCGCGCACGACGGCTTGAAGAGCGGTGCGGTCATGTTGTCGAGCTACGGCGTGGTTTCTCTGCTCATCGGGCTGGTGGCGGCTTTTGTCTCGGCGGTGATCGCCGTGCGCTGGATGGTGGCCTATCTCAACCGCCATGGTCTGGACGTCTTCGGTTATTACCGCATCGCCCTCGCTCTTATCGCGGGAGCCCTCATCCTTGCCGGGCCATTGCGCCCCGCCGCCACCACCCCCGCGCCGACGATTCCCGCATCAGTGGAGGACGCACAGACTCCCTAGCTAGTTCGGTGAAGAGAATGAGAGTATTTCGGCGTGAGCACGCCGTTTCTTCCCGATGAAAGCGGCAATCGGGTCGCAATTGTCCTACCCGTCCAAGATTACGAGGAGCTGATGGAGGATGTTTTGGATCTCGCTGCGGTCGCCGAGCGACGAAACGAACAACGAGTCTCGCTCGAAGCGGTGAAGCAACCTCTGATTGCCGATGGGCTCCTACCGGGTTGAACTCACGCGGTCTGCGGAGAAGGACCTTAGGCGAATCGAGAAGTCACAGATTCCCCACATTTACCGTGGACTCGAAGGCCTTGGGGACGATCCACGATCCGCCGGAGTCAAAAAGCTGTCTGGTGCGGACAGGACGTATCGGATTCATCGGCAATTACCGGGCGGTTTACGAGATCGAGGACGATGCGCTTCTGTTGCTGGTAATTCGCATAGCACACCGAAAGGACGTGTACCGATGATGAACACCGAATCGGGTCCCCGCGACTGACTAGACAAGCTAGCCAGCCACGGGTCCCACACCACCCGGCGTACGGGTCCGTACCGGGCGGTTCCGACTAGATTCGGGACAAGCCCTCCTCGGAGACGGCGACTTCGGCTCTGGCCCA
>JBGTNO010000170.1:0-4161 GCA_041743065.1 Chthoniobacterales bacterium | reverse complement strand
GCTGGCCTCGTGCCTGGAGGAGACCGCATCGCTGTGGGAGGAGGACGCGCGGGCGGGAAAGGCGCATTTCCATGCCGACAGCGGATCGAGCGCGGGCAAGTATCTCAACCTGCTGGACGAGCGCGGCTGGGGCTGGTCGGTGAGCTACAACAAGTGGACCTCCACGCTCGACCGGCTGGCGGCGGAGATGGACGAGTCGCAGTGGAGCGAACCCGCGGAGGCGGTGGGTCGCAACGGGCAGCCGACCGTCGAGCAGCACGGGTGGATCAGGCATTTGCCCGGAGAGGAATGCGAACGGGTGCAGACCTTCGCGGTGGTGCGCCACAAGCCCCGCGACGGCGGAGACCTGTTCTGGCGCTACGCCTACGTGGTCGGGGGCGGCAAATACCAGGAGAACCACAGCCACGAACCCGCGCTGGCCCGCATGGTCTTCGAGCGCCATCATCTCAAGGGGGCCAGGGAGCAGGGCTTCCACCAGTTGCTCGGCGACCTGGATCTGCACCATCCACCGTGCCTGGAGAGCGGGGCCAACGCGTTCTTCTACGCGCTGGGGGCGCTCGCCTTCAACCTGCTCATGGCGGTCAAGGTGCTGTATCTGGAGGACCACCACCAGGCGTGGACGGTGCGCACGCTGATCCGCTTCTGGCTGACGGTGCCGGTGCGCACCAGCAGCCACGCCCACCGCACCCGCGCCCGGATCTTCGTGCCCAAGGGGGCGTTGCGCTGGTGGCGGCTCTTCCTCGCCGACCACTATCCGAAGCGGCGGCCCGGACGTCCCTCCAAGGATCCCCCGCTGGCGATCGACGCAGAGGCGGGCTAGAGCCGAGGGGCTCGCCCGGACGCCATCCCGAAGGAAGCGCAGGTCCGCCGGATCTGGGGGGGAGCCATGTACACGCGCCGCGCGGAGGCGCCGAAAGGCACCGCGCGGCCTCCGTGCACGGACCCCGAAAGACCGGAAAACGCCTCGAAAACCACGGCGGCGTCGGAAACCGACCGGAGTCAGCCCACGCGCGACCCGTCCCGCTCGGAAACCGGTCAATCAAAATCCGATCCTAATGATTGGGGTGATCGGAGAATCCTCCACAAAGTTGTTTACAAACGGCGGGCCATACTGTTTGTTCCTCGCTCCCAAGCGCGAAATTAAGTTATTCGGCGTAGGTCCCTGGATTCCGGATTTTATTCGGCAATCGTCCGCGTCAGGGGGAACCCGCCAAATCAGACAGGATAGGAGACCGTTTCAGTCCCAAAAGTTATGAAAGTCGCCCCGGCGGCTTTTTTTATCCCCGGAAAACGGCCCGATTAAGATAAAATGCCAGTACGTTTAGGACGTTTCGAAATGCCGAAGACCTTGTCGAAAGACGAGAGCACCCTTTCGGAGACATATTGCAAATTCACCGCCGAGCCTTTCGAGGCTGGCTACGGTCACACCGTCGGCAACTCGCTCCGGCGCGTGCTGCTCTCCTCGCTCGAGGGCGCGGCCATTGTTTCCGCCAAGATCCACGGCGCCGCCCATGAGTTCGGCTCCCTGCCGAACGTGGTGGAGGACGTGACGGACATCATCCTCCATCTCAAGAAGATCAAGTTCAAGGCGGTCGATCACGAGACCCGCCGCCTCAGTCTTTCCGTCAATAAAGAAGGCACCGTCACCGCCGCCGACATCCAGGAAGTGACCGGCTGCGAAGTGCTGAACAAAAAGCAGCTCATCTGCACGCTGGACAAAAAAACCAAGCTGGAGATGGAGCTGGAAGTGCGGGTCGGCCGTGGTTTCGCCACGGGCGATGAGAACAAGCGCGACGACCAGCCGATCGGTGTCATCGCGATCGACTCCATCTTTTCGCCCGTCACCCGGGTGAAATACGCCGTGGAAAACACCCGCGTCGGCCAGCGCACCGATTACGACAAGCTCGTGCTCGAAGTGTGGACCGATGGCCGGGTCACTCCCGACGAAGCCGTGCTCCAGGGCTCCGCGATCCTGCGTCACCATTTCGACGTGTTTGTGAACTACGACGACAGCCAGATCGAGTTCGACGAAACCCCGGAAGCCGTCAGCCAGGAAAACACCCGCCTGAAGAAGCTGCTCGGCATGAGCGTGAACGAGATCGAACTCTCCGTCCGCGCCGCCAACTGCCTGAACAACGCCAACATCACCACTGTCGGCCAGCTCGCGCAAAAGACCGAGGCGGAAATGCTCAAGTATCGCAACTTCGGCAAAAAATCCCTGAACGAGATCAAGGACAAACTGCTCCAGCTCGGCCTGGGCCTCGGCCAGAAATTCGACTCCAACATGGTGGACCTGCCGGCCGAAGCCGAGCCCGCGTCCGCCGCTCAGTAAAAGGACTCCGCATGCGTCATCAGAAAAAAACCGTGAAGCTGGGCCGCACCGCGGCTCATCGCGATGCGCTGCTGGCCAATCAGGTCTGCAGCCTCATCGAGCACAGCCGGATCAAGACCACCCTCGCCAAAGCCAAGGCCGTGCGCCCGCTGGCCGAGAAAATGGTGACTCTTGGCAAAAAAGGCACTCTGCACGCCCGTCGCACCGCCCTGTCCGTGCTGCACCGGAAGGACGCGGTCAAGAAGTTGTTTGACGATATCGCACCGCGTTCCACCGAGCGCCAGGGCGGTTACACCCGCATCATTAAGCTCGGCTTCCGCGCGAGTGACGCGGCGGCCGTCGCTTTCATCGAATGGGTGGACGCTCCGGTGGTCGAGGGGGAAACTCCGATCGAAGTGACCCCGGCCAAGAAGACTCGCGCCAAGAAAGCCGAGCCGAAAGCCGAGTCCGCCAAGAGCGAAAGAGCCGAGGCTTCCGCCGCCGCGCCGGAAAAGTCGGAAGAGTAAGCAGTCACCGCACGCTTCAAAACCCGAAAGCCGCCAGTCCAACTGGCGGCTTTTTTTGGCGGTGGATTTTCCGGGCGGGGGCGGGATCGAGAGGCTTGGTGTTTTGCCCCCAAACCCCCAAACCAAGCCGCCGCCCCATTCACACCCCCTGTTCGGCCTGGCGGCTGCGGAGATGAATCGTTTTCCGCTCGAGATTATGATGCGCCTCAATGAAACGCACCGTGCCGCTGCGCGCGCGCATGAGCACGGAATGCGTGGTCGCAATGGAACCACGCACCTCCACGCCCGGCAGGAGCGGGCTGGTGCTGATGCCGGTGGCGGCGAAGACCAGATTCTCGCCGCGCGCGAGATCACGCGACATATATTGCTGGTCCAATTTATCCCCCCAGCCGGCCTCGATCAGGAATTGCTTTTCCTCGGGATCGCGCGGCCAGATTTTCGCCCGCATGCCGCCGCCGAGACAGCGCAGTCCCGTCGCGGAAAGGATGGCTTCCGGCGTGCCGCCAATGCCGCAGTAGAGGTCAATGTTGGAGGTGTGCATCGCCGGAGCCATCGCGGCGGAGATATCGCCGTCGGAGATCATCCGCAGCGCCGCGCCCTTGCGGCGGATGGCCTCGACGAACGGGTGATTTCGCGGCCGGTCCAGCACGCAGACCACCACGTCACGCACACTCTTCCCCAGAATGCGGGCGGTGACATCGATCACTTCCGCGATCGGCGCGTCGATATCGATGGGAAGGCTCTGATCGTTCATCCAAGCCCGGCGCACCGCCAGCGGATAGGCCAGCTTGTTCATGTAAAACGCCGGGATGTCCTCCAGACTGCCGGCCCCTTCCTTATCCGGGGTGGCGGCGGCGATGCAGCTCAATGAATTCGGCATGCCCTTGCTGCAATTGGTGGTGCCATCGACCGGATCGAGCGCAATCTCGAAATACGGCGAGCCCTCGGCCCAGGTGCCGACTTTCTCACCCTTGAAGAGACCGGGAGCCTCGTCTTTGATCCCCTCGCCCAAGACCACTTCGCCGCGCATATCGATCAGATCGAACATTCCGCGGATCGCGTCGCACGCCGCCTCATCGGCCCGCTCCTTCTCGCCCTTACCGAGCCATTGGAGCGTGTTGAGGGCGGCGATTTCCGTCGCCCGCAGGAAGTCGAACTCGATCTGCCGTTCCAGATCGGCCTTGGCTCTGAGGGGGGCGGTGCTCATCGGAGGAAGGCTTCGGCCGGATCGCCGGGAGTGATGGGGGATTTCGTCAAGGTCCGGTCAGCGTAAAACTGGGCCAGCCGGTTGACCAGCGATTCCGTTCGGTCGCGCGGGGGGAT
>JBGTNO010000169.1:0-7361 GCA_041743065.1 Chthoniobacterales bacterium | reverse complement strand
CCCGCTTCACCCGGCTGACCCGCTCCGCGCTGCCGGGAGTGCTGGCCGGGCTGGGCTTTGTCGTGCCGCTGCTCTGCCTGCCGATCCTGCTCGCCGAGCGGAAACAAGAATCCGCCGCGGTGATCCTGCGCGCCACCACGGCACGATCCGCTCCCACCAGCGCTGGCGGCGAGGCGGGCGCGCTTCCGGCCGGCAGCGTGGTTCTTTTGCAAACCACGCGGGGCGAATGGGCCTACGCGGAAACCCCCGACGCTCGGAAACTCTGGATTCCCGCGGCCGACCTCGAGGCGGTGCGCCTGTGAAAACGCTGGCGGTTTTCCTCTGGTTTGCCACCGCCCTCGCGAGCTTCGCCGACACGCCTTTCGTCTCCACTCCGGCGGGTGAGGCCGCCGCTCCCCGGAATTTCCGGGCTCTCTATCATTTCGGCTGGGCAGCCCTCGACGCGGCGGACGCCGATTTCTCGATCACCACCGGCAAGCGGATTGCCTTCAAGGGCAAAGTCGCCACCACCGGCGTGGTGCGCTCGCTCTTCAAGCTGGATGCGACCATGGACGCCGTGCTCCATCCCGTCTCGCTGCTGCCGGAGACCTCCCGGATTATCGAAAAATACCGCAAGGAAGAGGACACCACCGAGCTGACCTTCCACGACAGCTCGGTCCTGCGGCGACGGATCGAAAAGCCGGACCGGCCCCGACCCGCGGAGAAGACGTTCGAGCTTTCGCGGGCCACCGATTTGTTCGGCGCCGTCATGAACATCCGCAGCCAGCGCTTGCAACCCGGCGACGTTTATCCACTGCTCGTTTTCTCCAAAGCCGCGCCCTACCGCGCCATCGTGACGGTGGAACAAAAAGAGTCCATCACCGTGCCCGCCGGCACGTTCCCGGCCATCCGGGTGTCGCTCCAGCTGCGCAAGCTGGACCGCAAAGGGAGGCTCCTAGAGACGAAAAACTTCAAGAGCGCGGCCGCGTGGTTCTCGGCCGATGCCAGCCGGCACCTCCTCAGAATCAAGGCGGAGGTGATGGTGGGAAGCGTCTGGGCCGAGCTGGCCGAGGTGCGCTGACCCGCCCTCCGCCCGCCTCAACCGGGTTCCGACAGCGCGGGCTGTGCGCAGTTGATCATGTGATAGGCGGGACCGTGACCGGTGTGCGCGTCGATCGTTTCGACCGCTTCCCGGAGCGTCTCCCCGAGGGCAGCCGTCCATCGGTCTCCAAGGTGAATGAGAGCACGCCAGGAATCTCCAGCCCGGCCGCCGCTTCGCGCCCCACCAGGTCGGCCCCGGCATCCCGCCGCGTGCGAATTGGCGGAGCGTGAGAGGCGGCGGCTTCCGCCGGTTGCAGGCGAGCGTCCGGCTGGTAGCCACCCCGCGCGGACCGACGCAACCGCTGATGAGGATCGGCGTGGCGGGCGCTTCGAATTTCAGCCAGCGATCAGCCGCCGAGTCGGAGAGCACCTCGAGAGGCAGCAGCGGGGCGGCCCATGGCGAAAGTTGTATAGCTAACGACGATTCTACGGTCGAGCCGGCGCGGCGGGCGGCCGTTTTAGTTTCTTGCCATGAGACCACTTATTTGGACAGTCTAACCGTATGAAAACTTCACTGTTCGCTGGGGTGGCTCTTCTCTCTATCTTCCTCCCCGGAGCCTCGGGCGAAGGTGGACCGATCTTCGATTCGCTCAAGGGCGATCTGGTGAAATCGACCGGCACGCGACTGGCAAAATATGACGCGTCGGCGCTCTCGGAAGTCGAGTATTACGGCATCTATTATTCCGCCTCCTGGTGCCCTCCCTGCCGTCAGTTCACCCCGGACCTGGTGCGCTGGTATAACCGGATCAAAAAGACCAATCCCCAGTTCGAACTTATCTTCGTGAGTAGCGACGAGACGGAGGCCGACATGGCCGGTTACATGAAAGAGGACAAGATGAAATGGCCGGCTCTGGACTTCGCCAAAAAGCGCTCCAACCGCGTGCTCACAAAATATTCCGGCTCCGGCATCCCCTGCCTCGTGCTGGTCGATCGCAGCGGGAAGGTGCTGTCGGATTCCTATGTGAACGGCAAATATGTCGGACCGCGCAAGGTGATGGAGGACATCGGTAAAACACTGGAAGAGAATCCACCATCCAAGGCGGCCCTGGCGGCGGCGGCGGAAGTATCTTCCAGGACCGATTCCACGGCGGCGGGCGGCGGCAGCTTCGACGATTTTTTCAAGAAAAAGTAGGTCGTCTCCTCCGCGTGCGCCGCGCCGGTGGTGCTGCTAGGGCGTGTTAAGGTAAAAGCTTAATTGCGGAAATCCTCTCTGCGAGGGGTTAGCGGATGGAATCATCATGGATCGCGCCTACGAGGGGGGACGAAACCCGGCAGCTTGTTCTCGACATGGAACTCGAACCCGTCGTGCCGCCGAAGGCAAACCGGCTCACCCAGTGGGATTACGACCAGGAACTCTCCAAGAAACGCCACGACGTGGAGAGGCTCTTCCGCAGACTGAAGGGCTTTCGCCGGATCTTCTCGCGCTTCGAGAAGCTCGACGAGATGTTCGCCGCCTTCATCCACATCGCCCTGATTTTCGACGCGCTTTTACCTTAACATGCTCAAGATCAACCGAGTTCAGCCCTCCAAAACACACCTCCGAAGCGCTTCGCTTTCATCTCCTCTCAAGCATTGGAACGACGAAGTCGTGAAGCTGCCGCTTGGCAACATGTGCGGCGCCGATAGCGTTTGCCGTCCGTAGCGCGAGCTTCCAGCTTGCCATCTCAACCCCCGGAGCCTCCGGCTCTGAATTTGAGGAACGACGGCAAGCTGGAAGCTCGCGCTACGGGCGGTATCACCCCTCCGCCCGGTCGCGCGCGGGACCACCCGCTCCACATTTTGCTGTTCGACCTCCGACGAATCGGCACAATACCGATCCGTGCCAGACTCCGCCGGGTTCGCTCTCGAAAGTAACGTTGTAGATATCATCGATCGGCGCATTTTCCCGGCCCGGGTCCACCTGCGGGCCGGTCACATCTCGCGGATCGAACCGATCGCGGAGGCAGGGGCCACGTTTCTCGTCCCAGGTTTTGTCGATGCGCATATCCACATCGAGAGCTCAATGCTCACGCCCCCGGAATTTGCCCGGGTGGCGGTGCGACATGGCACTGTCGCCACGGTGTCCGATCCCCACGAGATCGCGAATGTGCTCGGGTTGGAAGGCATCGAATACATGCTCGCGGAGGCCGCGCGCTCCCCGCTGACCTTCTGCTTCGGCGCTCCGCCGTGCGTGCCGGCCACCACGTTCGAGACCTCCGGCGCCACTCTCTCGCCGGAGAATGTGGCGGCGCTGCTGGCTCGCGACGAAATCGGCTACCTCAGCGAAATGATGAATTTTCCCGGTGTCCTGGCCGGGGATCCTGGGCTGCTCTCCATGATCGCGGCCGCGAAAGCGCTCGGCAAACCGGTCGATGGCCACGCCCCCGCCGTGCGGGGAGATGCGGCGCGGCAATACGCGGCGGCCGGCATTTCGACCGATCATGAATGTTTCGAGCTGGAGGAGGCGCTGGAAAAAATCGCCTGCGGAATGAAGATCCTGATCCGCGAAGGCTCGGCGGCGAGAAACTATGAGGCGCTGGAGCCGCTGCTGCTCTCCCACCCGGACTGGTGCATGTTTTGCAGTGACGACACCCACCCGGACGCGCTGGAGCTGGGACACATCAATCTGTCCGTGCGCCGGGCGGTGGCGGCGGGCGTCGATCCGATCCAGGCCCTGCGCATCGCCACCCTGCATCCGGTGGAACATTACGGGCTGCCGGTGGGCCTGCTGCGCGAGGGTGATCGGGCGGATTTTCTGGAGGTGACCGATCTGAGGGATTTCGCCGTGCGACGCACCTGGCTAGCCGGAGGGTTGGTGGCGGAGAACGGCCACACGCTGATTCCGCGGGTGGAGTCCGGCACGCCCAACCATTTCCACAGCCGCACGCTGACATCGTCGGATTTCCGGGTAACGGCAGAGGACAATCCGGCAACCGTCCGGGTCATCGCGGTCGAGGGCGGCCAGCTCATTACTGGGAGCGAGATCGCATCGCTGGCCAACCCGGAAGGAGTTCTCCGCGCCGATCCGGAGCGGGATTTGCTCAAGATCGCGGTGGTCAATCGCTACGCCGACACGCCGCCCGCCCTCGGCTTCGTGAGCCACCTCGGGCTGAAACGGGGCGCCATCGCGTCGTCGGTGGCCCACGATTCACACAACATCGTGGCGGTGGGCGCGTCGGACGAGGATCTGTGCCGGGCCGTCAATCTGATCATGGAACAGCGAGGGGGCGTCTGCGCGGTGGATCGCGCCAGCGAACGCATCCTCCCCCTGCCGGTGGCGGGCCTGATGTCGAACGAAGATTCCGCCGTGGTGGCGGCGGGCTATGCGGGAGTGGAAGCGATGGCGCGCGAACTCGGCTCCCCGCTGGCGGCGCCCCTGATGACACTGTCGTTTCTGGCGCTGCTGGTGATTCCTGAGCTGAAGATGAGCGACCGCGGCCTTTTCTCGACCGAGGCGTTCGCTTTTGCGGAGCTGATCGTAAAGTGAGGAGCTATCTGTCCCCGCGACCCCGTTTTCGGTTTTTGCCGGAAGTGAGGTTGACTTGATCGCGGAGCTGCCCGCATTTTGCAACCGTGTCGCTGCCGCTTTCCGAGATCAACGCGCTGAGCCGGGAGGAGTTCGTCGCCGTGGTCGGGCCGGTCTTCGAGCATTCGCCCTGGATCGCGGCGCTCACTTGGAAAGAACGGCCGTTCGCGAGTATCGAGGAACTGCACGCTCAGCTCTGCCGCACCGTCCGCGATTCCGGCCAGGATCCTCAACTGGCGCTCCTCCGTGCTCACCCCGATCTGGTGGGCCGCGCTACGCTGACGGCTGAATCGACCCGCGAGCAGACCGCGGCGGGTCTCATGAATCTGACCGCGGAGGAAGTCGTGCTTTTCCAAAAATACAATACAGAATACAAGGATCGGTTTGGATTCCCGTTCGTTATTTGCGCGCGACTAAACAAAAAAGCGACCATGCTGGAGGCCTTCCCTAAACGACTAGACAACGACGACGCCACAGAGTTGGCCACCGCGCTCACCGAGATCGAGAAGATCGCCGAGCTACGCCTGCGCGACCTCCTCGCATGAATGGAAAACTAAGCACCCACGTCCTGGACACGGCGAACGGGCGACCGGCCGCCAATCTCGAAATCGAGCTGTGGTCGAAAGGCCGCTCGGCCTTGATCAAAACGGTGCGCACCAACCAGGATGGGCGCACGGATGAGCCGCTGCTCACGGGCGAGGAAATGGCGGCGGATGTTTACGAAATACTTTTCAAAGTAGGCGAGTATTTCGGGGAAGCTGCCTTCCTCGATGTGGTGCCGGTGCGTTTCACCATCTCCGATCCGGCCGCAGGCTACCACGTTCCCCTGCTCTGCTCACCTTGGAGCTACAGCACCTACCGTGGAAGTTGAGAACGCGCGACTCGGCCATGGGGAGCGCACGCGGCTCGCGGGCTAATTTCGGCGGCTCGGCGGAATTTCGTCCCGGACCTCAGCCTGGCAAGCCGCCGAGCTGGACCCGCGAGTCGCGTGCACTGCCCGAAGCAAACCTATGAGGTCCACCGCGCAAAGCGTTCTCGCCCGCTGCGATGAGTTGGCTGCCATCACGGATGAGCCCGGCCAGATCACTCGCTGGTTTCATTCACCCGCCATGCAACAAGCCAACGCGCTAGTCGGCGACTGGATGCGCGAGGCTGGCCTGGAAGTCCGGGTAGATGCGGCCTTCAATCTAATCGGGCGCTGGCCTTCCTCAAATCCGAAAGCGAAGACCTTCGTGCTCGGCTCGCATTTGGACACGGTCCGCCACGCCGGAAAATACGACGGCCCGCTCGGTGTCATCGCCGCGCTGGCCTGCGTCGCGAATCTGAAATGCGAGGGAGGGTCGCTGCCTTTCCACCTGGAGGTGGTCGGCTTTTCCGATGAAGAGGGGCTGCGTTATCAGACGACCTATCTGGGCAGCCAGGCCATGGCCGGCACGCTCCGACCGGCCGATCTGGCCCGAGTGGATGAGAAGGGAATCGAAGAAGCCCGCCGCGCGAAATCCGAGTTTCTCGGCTATGCCGAACTGCACATCGAGCAAGGTCCTGTGCTGGAATCGAAGGGACTCGCCACGGCTGCGGTCAGCGCTATCGCTGGGCAAAGCCGGATCGCGGTGGAACTCACCGGCCACGCCGGGCACGCGGGCACGACCCCGATGAAGTTGCGCCAGGATGCCCTCTGCGCCGCCGCGCCGATCATCGCCGCCGCCGAGAAATGCGGAGTGCTGGCCACGGTGGGGCAGCTCGCGGTCGAGCCGGGCGCCAGCAATGTCATCCCTTCCCGGGTCGTCCTCAGCCTGGATGTGCGTCATGCGCTGGATCTCCAGCGGCTCGAAGCCTGTGCGCGGCTGAAAGCAGTGGCGGAAGCGGAGTCAAAAAAACGCGGCGTGAAGCTGCGTTGGCAAATCATTCAGCAAACCAAGTCCGTGCCATGCGCGCCGGAACTGACCGCTCTCATGCGCAAAGCCGTCGCCCTTCACCAGACCCGAGCTCTGGAGCTGCCGAGCGGAGCCGGGCATGACGCGGCCGCTTTTGCCAAACTTTGCCCGGTCACGATGCTCTTTGTGCGCTGCAAGGGCGGGCTGAGTCATCATCCCGACGAATCGGTCGCGGCGGGCGATGTCGGGGTGGCTCTCACGGTGTTGCGTGACTTCCTGATGTTGCTCAAGGAACGTCATGAGTGATTTCCAACTGCTGATCCGCGGAGGCGATCCGCATCCGGCCATTGGCATCGCGGAGGGCCGCATCGTCGCGCTGGAAGAAGGCTCGGCGGATGAAATCATCGACGCGACCGGGCTGTGGGTGCTGCCCGGTGTGATCGACGCCCACGTGCATTTCAACGAGCCCGGCCGGACCGATTGGGAAGGTCTCTCGACCGGCTCCCAAGCCTGCGCGGCGGGCGGCACGACGACATTTTTCGACATGCCGCTTAACTCGACGCCGCCGGTGTGCGACGCCGAGGCCTTCCACGCCAAACGCCGCCTCGCGGAAGAAAAGTCGCACGTCGATTTTGCGCTGTGGGGCGGGCTCACCCCGGACAATCTCGATCAACTCGAAGCCCTCCACGATTGCGGCGTGATCGGGCTGAAGGCCTTCATGTCGAACAGCGGCATCGCTGATTTCTCGCGCGCCGACTTCGCTTCCCTGCGCCAGGGCATGGCCACCGCCGCCCGCCTCGATCTGCTCGCCGCCGTGCACGCCGAGATCGATCACCCGGAACTAAAATCCGGCTCCACCATCCGCGACTACCTCGCCTCCCGCCCCATCGCCATCGAGCTCG
>JBGTNO010000168.1:0-11753 GCA_041743065.1 Chthoniobacterales bacterium | reverse complement strand
GACCAGACCGCCGAGAAAAACGACCGAAGCGCCCGGCACATCGGTCACCCGGTTCGCCAGGGAACCGCCGGTGCAGGATTCGGCCGCCGCCAGCGTCTCGCCGCGATGCTGCAGGAGAGACACGACGGCCTGCTCCATGGAGCCATCGCCGGTGGCGAAAATGTTCGCGCCCAGTTGCTCCAGCGCGAGCGCGCCCGCCGCCGACACGACCCGCTCCGGGCCGATGAGGCGCAAATCCACTTCCCCGGACCGGGCGCAGTAGCCGATCTCCAGATCCGGCATGCCCTCGAGCGTAGGGCCGAGCAGTTCTTCCACCTGCGACTCGCCCAGACCGGCGATGCGGAAAATCCGGCATTCCGCGACCGTCCGATCCCGCGTGAGTCCGGCCAGCAACGGTTTGACCGCGGCGGCGAACATCGGCCGCAGCTCGCGAGGCGGTCCAGGCAGGAGGAAAAGATGAGGCGTGGCCGCCGTGGCGGGGAGGTAGAGGCCGGGGGCGGTGCCATGCGCGTTCGGAAGAACCTGAGCGCCTTCCGGAACCATGGCCAGGCGGGCATTTCGCTCGGTCAGTTCGAAGCCGCGCCGCCGGAACCGCTCGGCGATCGCGGTCATGACCCCCTGATCGGGGTGCATTCCGCGCCCCAGCAATTCCGCGACGATGTCGCGCGTGAGGTCGTCACTCGTCGGGCCGAGTCCGCCGGTGATGAAAATCAGATCCGCTCGGGGAAATGCCTCGGTCAGCGCGAGGCGAATGTCGGGTCCGTCCGGCACGGTGACCTGCCGCCGCACTCGCAGCCCGAGCGGGAACAGTTCCTCCGCCAGAAAGCGCAGGTGAGTGTTGAGCACCGAGCCGAGCAGGAGTTCGCTCCCGGTATTGAGAACCTCGATGCGCATGCGGGCGATCATCCTGTAAAGGCGCGCGGTCGCCTACCTAAAAGCGCGCTCGGGTGGGCGTCTGGCAGAGATCGCGAAGCGCTTCAAAGGGGTGTTCCCCCGCGGGAACGGAAGCCGCCCCCTCTACCGAATGGTCAGCAGCCGGATCCAATCGTTGAGCCGCTCGGTGACTTCCTCCTCCTCCTCGGTCTGGTAGATATAGAGCAAATTGGCCAGAATGCGGGTGAAAATGGCCAGGGGCGGGGCCGCTTCGAAATAGTGGTCCTGGGGCGTGAGTGACTGCCGATCGAGGATATCGTGACAGTCCGCCTCGCTCAGCACCCGCCCGCGATCGAACGGATCGAAGAGCACCCCGTCGTGCCGCGCCAGAAAATGCCCGGGGAAGTTGACGCCCTCAATTTCCAGCCCGGCCCGGTGACCGACCAGGATATAAACGAGGGCCAGCGTGATCGGAATGCCGCGCCGCGACTGAATCACCTCCGACAGCATCGAGTTGTTCGGATTATAATAATCGCCGGTGTTGCCGCGCAGTTTTAGCTCGTTTCCGAGAAAATCGCCCAGGAAAAGCACTCGCTCGATCGCGGTCTGAGCCCCGGTCAGCAGCCGGCTCAGGCGCCGGCCCCACTCGTCGAGCGCCGCCCGGGCGGTTTTCTCATCCGTGCCGGGGCGCATGACGCGAGCGAGCAGGAACGCAGCGGATTCAAGGTCCCCATCTTGGGGAAAGCTGGTGCAGAGCTGGACCATCGCCGATTCGGCCTCGCGGGCATCGATGCTCGCCGCCACCTCCGCCACGTGCTGCGACACCCGCTCGTCGTCGATGCTCAGCATTTCCCGCAGATCCGGCAGAAACTGGGAGCCCCGGCCGGCCAGTTGCTCCTTCACCAGATTCACCGTCTCGGGATCGTCATCCCGCAAGAGGCGGACGATGGCGTGGAGCTCGTTGTTCATGACGGGCTATCCTAAAGCAACTTCCATGCTCTCGATCTCCCCGGGCGAACATTCGACCCGTAATTCCATCGGAGCGCAACAGACGGTGCAGTCTTCGATGGTCACATAGCGGCCTTGCGAGGTATCGATCGAAACCGGGTGCTCCTCACCACAATGCGGGCAGGAGACCGTGGTGGAGACGACCCAGTCCATCCCGGCTCAGGACCGCGCCGATTCGGAAACGTCCTCCAGCTCCAGCCGCGTGGCGTCGCCCCATAGATCCTCCAGGGCGTAAAACTCGCGGATGTCCTGATGAAAAATATGGATGACCACATCGGTAAAATCCAGCACCACCCATTGACTAAGCGGATAGCCTTCCACGTGGGCGGGCCGGAGGCCGTGCTCCTGGCGTAAGCGATCCTCGATGGAGCTGGCGATCGCCCGCAGTTGCGGCTCGGAAGCGCCCGAGCAAATCAGGAAAAAGTCCGTGAAGCTGGAAATGGTGCGCAGATCGAGGATCACGATATCCTCGGCTTTTTTGTCCGCGGCGGTCTGGGCGGCCAGGCGGGCGATATCTTCGGCGTTAATGATGCGGTTCTCGGTAAAGTCGATGCTGAGCGATGATCGATCGCACCTTATCCGGTACCAGATAACGGATGGAAAGCCCTTTGGCAACCCGCTCCCGGATCTCGGTGGCCGAAATATCGATCCGGCGGCTGATTTCGGGGAACTCCCCGCGGGTTGGACCGTCGTCGCGGGTGAAGACGACAAAGCGCACCAGTTGCCGCAATTCTTCGATCCGGTGCCAGGTGGGGAGCGCGGACAGGTTATCCGCGCCAAGCAGATAAAAAATTTCTCCCTCGGACTCCCGCTCCCGGACATGAGTGACGGTGTCGATCGTGAATGAAGTCCCGCCGCGGCGCAGTTCCACATCGCTCACGGCCAGACCGGGCTCGCCCTCGACGGCCGCCTCCAGCATGGCGAGGCGAAGCTCCGGCGGGGTCGGCCTGCTCGCCTGTTTATGGGGTGAAATGATGTTCGGGATCAGCAGCACCCGATCCAGGCCGAGCGTTTCCAGCGCCGTGCGGGCGAGAATGAGGTGGCCAAGATGCACCGGGTCGAAAGTGCCGCCGTAGAGGCCGATTTTCCGGGGGGGCATCAGCGAAGGGGGCGGGCCGATTGCTTCCGGATCGTAAATTGTTGCTTTTGAAACCAGCGCATCAAGAATGGCGCATCACCTTATGGAACGTCTTTTGCCCGGTCAACTGATCCTCACGGGCGTCCCCGGGCCCGTGCTCGACCGGGAGACCGCCGCCGCCTTTCGAGAGGTCCAGCCGGGTGGTTTCATTATTTTCTCGCGTAACATCCGGTCGCCCCGGCAGTTGCGCGATCTGCTCGACCAGCTCCGCGATCTCAGCCTGGTCGAGCCGGTCATCACGATTGACCAGGAAGGCGGCCGGGTTTCCCGCCTCCGCGGGATCGGCCAGGAACCGCCCAACGCCGTGGCGCTGCGCGAAAAGGGCGATGCCGAGCTGATCACCCGCCACGGCCAGCTCACCGGCGAATTGCTCCGGCTCTTCGGCTTCAATCTCGACCTCTGTCCGGTGCTCGATATTTCCTACGACGACGAGGCCGACAATTCACTGAAGGGGCGCACCTATGGCACGTCCGTCGCCGAAGTGATCGAAAAAGCCGGGCTTTTCAACGACGCCCTGCGCCAGACCGGCATCGCCAGTTGCGGCAAACATTTCCCGGGCTACTCCTCCGCCGGGCTCGATCCGCACGATGAGCTGCCGTGTATCGATCGCGACCGCGCGACGCTCGACGCCGAGGAACTGGCCGTCTTCCAGCATTTCTGCCCGACGATCGACAGCATGATGATCGGGCACGCGCACTATCCCGCGCTCGATGACAGCGGGATGCCCAGCTCGCTCTCCCGCCGCATCGTGCACGATCTTTTGCGCGGGGCCATGGGCTTCGAAGGGCTCATCATGACCGACGATCTGGATATGGGCGCCATCCTGAATCACCTCGGATTCGACGAAACCATCCGTCTGGCCATCGAGGCCGGCAACGAAATGGCCATGATCTGCCACCGCCTGGAAATGGTGGAACACGCCGCCGAGATCGTTCAGAGGATGCCGGCGGAGATCATCGAACCCGCGGTGGCCCGCGTGCTCGCCTTCAAAAAGCGGCTCGCCCCGCCCGCGCCTTTCTCGATCGAGCGCTTCGAGGAGATTAATGCCGGTATCTGGGACCTGCGCGTCGCGGTGCTCGGCGAGGCGGAAGCCGCCGCCCGCAGCCCGGAGAATGGGCGCCGCTCCCCCGTGGAACTTTATTGAAAACTATGAAATCCGAAGTCGAACAGCTCTTGATCCTGCAGGATCGCGACAAAAAAATCCGCGCCGTCGAGCGCGAACTCGCCGCCGCCCCCGGCGAGCGAAAAGCCTTCGAGAAGCGCATGTCCGACCTCGAGGCGGCCCTGGAAAAAGCCAAGGCGCGGGTCCGCGAGATCGAAGTCGAGCGCAAAAATCAGCAGCTCGAGGCGCAGACCAAGCGCGATAAGATCGCCCGCTTCCGCAACCAGCAGCTCGAGACGCGCAAAAACGAGGAGTATCAGGCGTTGACCAACGAAATCGCCCGCGCCGAGCGCGATATCACCGCCATCGAAGACGGCGAACTCGAGCTGATGGAAGAAGCGGAAACGCTCAAACCGCAAGTGCTGGAAGCCGAAACGCAGGCCGCGACCACCCGCAAACAGGTCGAGCGGCAGCGCGCCGATCTGGAGACGAAATTAAAAACCCTCCAGGAGCAACTGAGCGCCCTGCAATCCGATCGCGAAAGCCTGACCGCCGGCCTCGAGGAAGACCTGCTTTACCGTTACAACCGACTGTTCCAAGGAAAGGGTGAAGCGGTGGTCGGCTTGGAGAATCAAGTTTGTCAGGGCTGTCACATGAAACTGACCACCCAAACCGCGGTCCGGGTGAAAGGCGCGCAGGAGATTGTGAACTGCGAGCAGTGCGGGCGGATTCTCTACTGGGAGGACTAGCCGCCAGCTTGCGGGGGGTGCGTAGCGATAACGCTACCACCAATCTCGATGCCACCAATAACTTGACCGTGGGAACGACCACTACTCCCGAATGGCCCTAAATTAGGCGGAGGCAGACATCCTACTCTTACTCTTGCTCTTGCTCTTGCTCCTGCTCGTAATCTTAATCGCTGATTTCGAGGGCATTGGAACCTGGGAGATTATGATTACGAGTAAGAGCAAGATTACGAAAATATCCTAAAACCGGCTTAACTTAGCGCCATTCACCACTACTCCCGCAATACTGCGGGGCTCTTCTCTTACGCTCTTACGGGCATCCCCCCAGGTTCGATCATCGATAGCGTGACTTTTTCCATCATTACTCGCAGTGCGGATGGCTCCAGCGTCGATGCGAATGTGCCGCTTCAGTTGACAGCTCTCTCGGCTTCGTTCGATGAGACGACCGTAACCTATAATACTCAGCCCGCTGAAACGGGGGTAGCGTTGAGCACCCTCAATCCAAAGATGGTCCCTCAAACTCAGGTTTCGACCTTTAGTTCGACTGCGGCGTTCGTCGCGGCAGCTCAAGCTGCGTTCAATGGAGCACCGCTCTTAATTTCAATTTGCGCCTCAGCACCGAGGACGCGGCATCCCGTGCAGTGTTTAACTTCGTGAGCGATGAATGGTGCCGCCTTCCCCGGCGGCAGTCCCACCATTACCGCCGCCGATTCTCCGAAGCTGACGATCAACTATACAATCCCCGAGCCCTCCACCGCAGTCATGTCCTCGGCGGAGCGGGCCTGCTGGCGCTGCTGCGCCGCCGCCGCGCCTGAGCGGCCAGCGGCCACAGGTCACTCCACGAGAGGTAAGAGCCTGTAGCGGTGCCCTCTTCGTTTTCCGGGTGAACGAACGCCCCCAGGCGTCCGCGAGCCATCCGCGGACATCACTGCCTTGATGGAAATTGGCAACTTTTTGATACGATTTGGTAGGCGCTGTTTCTTGCGCCTCCTGGTCAATATGATGGAGTATGTCCACTCGATCCCTTCCCGAAGTTCCTTCGAAAAACATATAGAATAGAATTCCCTACCCATGAAAAAAACATCCCTCCTCCTCGCCCTCGGCGCCGTCGCGCTCCTGGCCACCGCCACATCCCACGCCGCCTTTGTCGTCACGTATGACTTCACCGGCGGATCTCCAAATGCAGTCGTCACCGGCGACCTCGCCGATACGGCACGCATCACGGCATCCCCATTCACGTTTACCAGCACCACCACTGAAACGTCAGCGTCGAGTGGCGCAGGCCCCGACGGTGGATTCTCCAGCGCAGGAAACGCTTTCCTCCGCGGCGACGCGACGGGATCCACTGAGGCTGCCGCATTGGCAGATGACGACTTCTTCAGCTTCACGATCTCCGTGAACAACGCGGTCGTAGACCGTCTCGACCTGAGTTCCTTCACGTTCGACTTCGGGGGCACGGCGACAGCAACAGGTTTCACCACGAATGTCTATGTACAATCCAGTGTTGACGGTTTCGGCACCGGCAATCCGGTTCTGTTCACGGACAGCCAGGCGATCGCAGCAAACGCGGACAACGCGTCGCTGAACACGGCCAACGCCGTCCCGGTAGGAACAGCGGCCTTCGATTCGTTGACGAACGTCACCTTTCAGTTCCGCTTTTCTGATACTGCGACGACATCCCCCCAAATCAATCGGTTCGACAATGTTGTCGTCAACGGTGCTGTCGTTCCCGAGCCTTCCACCGTCGCCATGCTGCTGGGCGGACTCGGCCTGCTGGCGATGCTGCGCCGCCGCGCCTGAGCGGCCAGCGGCCACAGGTCACTCCACGAGAGTTAAGAGCCCCGTAGCGGCGCCTTCCTCGTTTTCCGGGTGAACGAACGCCCCCAGGCGTCCGCAAGCCATCCGCGGACATCACTGCCTTGATGGAAATGGGCAACCTCTTGATACGATTTGGTAGGCGCTGTCTCTTGCGCCGCCTTGTCACAATATGATGAAGTATGTCCACTCCATCCCTTCCCGAAGTTCTTTCGAAAAACATCTAGAACCACCCAGAACCACCTAGCCCATGATCCACATGAAAACTCCCCAGCAACTTCTCGCTGCCTTCACCAGCGCGTTTCTTATCTCTGCCTCCGCGCACGCGGCAGTCTCCACCAGCCTCACCGGCCTTTACAAGCTCGACGAATCCTCCGGCTCCGTCCTCACCAACAGCGGATCGTCAGGGGCAACTCAGAACGGAGCTTTTCAAGGTTATGGGGCGGACCCTGGGACGAATCCCACGCGCGTCTCCGGCTTCATCGGCACGGGCGCGCTGGATTTTAATGGCACATCCGACGTGGCGAGGCTGGGTGACCCACAGGTTCTGTTCGGTTCGGCTACAAACCTGGCGGTGAGCACGGGACTCTGGTTCAATGCCGACACCGTCTCGTCCAGCGGGCGGCTGGCCACTTTCCTGAGCACATCCGATGGCACAGCCTTCTCCCTTGGGGTCGATTCGACCGGCGTGCTTCAGGGCATCTATCATGACGGTACCAGCAGTTCCACTGTTCCTGGCACGACTTCTCTTGCCGCGGATACCTGGTATCACGCGGCGTTCACGCATGCGTCAGGTGCAACGGGCGCCTACAATCTCTACCTGAACGGCGTGCTCGAGGCCACCACCACCGGGGGGCTGCGGGCGTTTGGAGCCCGCTCTCCCGTTGGTGCCTTCGATAACTTCGGCTCGACACCGAGCGCGTATCTCGACGGCTCGCTCGATGATATCGGCACATGGGCGCGGGCGGTCACCGGCAAGGAAGTCGCCGCGATTCATGCGATGGGCCGGTTCGAGGCGTTGAGCCTCGACTCTCCCAGCACCGAGAGTTTGATCACTGCTTTCGACACGACGGGATCCACGCTAATCAACGGTAACCAATGGCAGTACACCACCGGGCTGACCGGCGTCCAGGGCACCACCGGCGGCACCGCCAACTCGAATGCCTTCGTCATCCTCGATGGCAGCGGCAACGGAATGCAGATCGTTCCCGAGCCCTCCATCGCAGTCATGCTCCTCGGCGGAGCGGGCATGCTGGCGCTGCTGCGCCGCCGCCGCGCCTAAACCGCGTCGTTCACCATCGTTTGACCCTATAAAAAGGGCGCCCTTCACGGGGTGCCCTTTTTCTTTTGATCGCGAGTCGGAGGGCCGGACTCCCGTCCCCATCCCAAAGTGTCTCGGCGATGGCACCACCTGAGAAGATGGGGTTTGTCGCATAGCGACCGCTCATCGGAGCCGTGGGTTTTCGTCTCTGTTTAGCGGCGCGTTTTTTTGCTCTCCCTCCTTCGAAGTCGCTGGCGTTTTGGAGTGCGGCAGTCCTCTGCCGCTTTGGGAGGGAGCGGAGCGACCAGGGTTTGACGGAACCTAAAACCGGGAATGAGCGATGAACCGCCGAGACGCCAAGATAAGGAACTGGAGACGAATCGACACCCAACCGACGCTCCACTAACGGTGATTTGAACCAATCGTTCCGATTCTTCTCAACCTGCCCTCCTTGGCGTCTTGGCGGTCTCATTTCCATCGCCGTTTTTACGCTGAACGCTCTGTTTTGCCCTGATCGCTCCGCTCCCCCCGAAAGCTCCAGAGGACTGGAGCACTCCAAAAGCTTCGCCATGCTCCACGCGCTAAACAAACAAATCTCCGGCCCCGCGGCCCAGGCCTGCTTCTTTCACAGCCTCTCAGGAGAGCACCAGGTCCGGAATCTGTCTGTAGCCGAGAGCTTCCATTCCAGCGCGGAGGGGAAAGGAGAGCCGGCCGGGATGGACCAGATAGACCTTCTCCAAGCCGAGGTCCGCCTGCGCGATGGTCATGGAATGAGTGACCGAAGGCTTCTCCGTCGCCTTGAACTCGAACCCATAGAGCTTGCCCCGGCGCCTGACGACCAGGTCCATCTCCGCGCCGCCATGCGTGGCCCAGAAGAAGGCCTCCTCCGGTTCGAGGGACAGGACGAAACAAAGCTGCTCCAGCGCGAATCCCTCCCAAGACGCCCCGTAGCGGGGGTTCGACTGCAGATCGGCGAGGCTCTCGATCTGCAGGAGCGTGTGCAGCAGGCCCGAATCGCGCAGATAGACCTTCGGCGATTTTACCAGCCGCTTCTTGAGGTTGGGCAGCCAGGGCTGAAGCTGGCGCATCACGTATGCCTCGGTCAAAATGTCGAGATAGCTCCGCACCGTGGTGTGGCTGATATCGAGGGAGGAGGCGATTGCGGAGCTGTTCCAGGTCTGGCCATGATAGGGGGCGGCCATGGTCCAGAACCGCCTCAGCCGTTCCGGCGGAATATTGACACCGAACGCCGGGAGATCCTGCCGGAGAAAGGTGCCGACGAAAGAGCGCCTCCACTGCGCGCTTACCTCGTCGGTTGGCGCCAGGAACGATTCGGGAAATCCACCGCGGAGCCACAGTTCGTTGCGCGTCTCCACGCCGACTTCCGCGCAACTCAGGCCTCCCATGTGGATGAAATGCACCCGGCCCGCCAGCGACTCCGAGGCCCCCCGCACCAGGTGGGGAGACGCGCTCCCGAGGATCAGGAACCGGGCCGGCGTGTCCCTGCGGTCGGCCAGGACGCGCAGGATCGGAAACAGTTCCGGCAAACGCTGAAACTCGTCGATGACGATCAATCCCCTCAGGGCTGCCAGCACATCGCGCGGATTGCGGAGGCGCGCGGCGTCGAGAGGGTCCTCCAGATCGAAGTAATTCTCTTCCGGGGTCGGAAATTCGCGGGCGAGCGTCGTCTTGCCTGCCTGACGCGGCCCGAGCAGGGCGGTGACCCGGAAATGGACGAGGGAATCGCGAATCTGGCTCTTGAGTTTCGGACGCTCTACGGGGAGAAACATTTCGTGAAAAATGCCACCTTGTCTTTCAATTTTCAAGAAAAGATAGGGCTCTTCTTGGGCAACTTTCTGACTCAGGCCGCGCGGACAGGACGCTCTTGCCCGGAGGGTTGCGCATCGCGCGTAAGGCGGCTGCGTTTCTCGCCCGGCCTGTATCACCCCGGATACAGGCGCTGCGCCCGGGCCTTGCCCCCCCGCGAAATCTCCGGCCACGCGGCTCGCGCCTGCTTATCCTAAATCCGGAAATGGAGTCCGCGAAACACGCAAAAAAAGCGAAAGAAGAGGCTGTTGCCGCGAAGGAGTGCTTCGCCTTCCGGGTGAAGAAGCGCGAATTCGGAAGCCTCTGAAATTTTGGGGGGTTCGCGGGCATTCGCTCCATTTCTCAGGCTGATCACGAGGTTCGCCGGCCCAAACAGCGACGCCTGATTTGCAGGTTCGTCGCGTAGCGACCGCTCATTTTAGCCGTGGGTTTCAACCCACGGAAAGCGATTCACGGGAATCGCGTCGCGTCAGCGACCGCTCAAGTTCGCCTGGCTCCCCCATGCCCATTCCTACCCCTTGTTTGGGCGCTCGCTGACGCGACGCACGGCGCTTCCGGTCATTGCGAATTGGCGAGCCGATCATAAGTCGAATGATGTCCGATCCAGAACCACTGGAAACCGTCGGGACGTTCTCGGGCGAGTGCCCGGTAGTGGAGGCCGATGCGCGTGCTGAATAGAGAATTCCAACCTTCTTGAATCGGATGGACGAATGCCGCGGATCTGCCTTGAGGAGTGCAAAGTTCTTGTCGGCGAGTGCCCGGATGTCATCTGGAAGCTGGCGGTAGTGGAACCAGAAGTCCGGGTCGGCAAAGTGGTTCAGAGCGGCGTGCAGCGGCCTGCCTCGTAGTGGTCGTCGGCGCGTTTGATGGCGGCGTCGAGGCGGCCCGCGCGCACATCCTGCTCGATTTGGCGGTCCCACTGGTCGGCCATGAACTCCTCAAACCACTCGGAAAACCGAGCAAGCTCGGCATCCGAAAGACCGGAAACAACGGATTCAAGTTCTTCGATGCTCATGGCAGGAGAATACTCTCGGAACTGCCGTCAGAAAAGAAAAGACTTCGGGACATCATGCGCGCGAGGAAGCGCCTAACAGTCGCTACGCGACAAAGCTGCGGCGCTTGCCTCCAATCTGAATTTGGCGAGGGGATGAAATCGTCTCGCGCAGAGGCGCAGAGGCATTCGTTGTGTTTCACCCACGGTGCGTCACGGCGTCCTCCGATTCGTCGCGTAGCGACCTCATGTTAGCCGTGGGTTTCAACCCACGGAAAGCGATTCACGGGAATCGCGTCGCGTCAGCGACCGCTCAAGCAGGGAAATCGCAGCAGACACCGCCACGCCACCTGGAGTCGGACAAAATGAGCGGTCGCTCTACGGGGAGAAACCTTTCTTGAAAAACGCCACCCTGGATTTCAATTTTCAAGAAAGATTACGCGCCCTTGGGAACCTTCTGACACAGGGCAGGGCGCGGGCGCGGAGGACCAGAGAGGATATTTTCACGACGCGGCTCGTATCCCTTGTCCCAGCCTCAACCAACGCGCATGCGTTTTGGAGTGCGGCAGCCCTCTGCCGCTTTTGGACTGCGCCCCGCCGCAGAACCGGCCGCTGCCCCGATCCGCCAGCCGGCCCAAACCGCCAGAGGACTGGCGCACTCCAAAATGCTGACGCGCCTCTCGATTTCCTCTCAACCCCGCCCGCTCCCCTGGAACTTCCGCGGCGGCACCTGGTGGAAGCGCCGAAACCACCCCCCGTGAACGAGCGCCTTTTTTCTTGGACCGCCAGCCGGAGGGCCAGACTCCCTTTCCGACCCAAATTGGGTGAATTGTTTTGTTGTGCAATCGGGGTCGGGACGGGAGTCTGTCCCTCCGATCCATGGGCATGAAACACCTCACCGAACACTACGATTTCGTCGTCTGCGGCGGCGGGCTGGCCGGATTCTGCGCGGCGGTCGCCGCGGCGCGGCACGGGGCCAGAACGTGTCTCCT
>JBGTNO010000167.1:0-4006 GCA_041743065.1 Chthoniobacterales bacterium | reverse complement strand
CAGGCTCCGCGGAGGCGCGAAATCTCGGGCAGGCCGATCACGCGCGCGAGCAACTCGGGACGAGGGAGGTTTTTCAGCTCGTCCACCGTGGTGACGCCCTCGACGGAGAAGCGGCCGGACTTGGTTCGGCGCAGGCTTTGGAGATGGGCGCCGCAGCCGAGTTCGTGGCCAATGTCGTGGGCATAGGTGCGAACGTAGAAGCCTTTGCTGCAGGCGACGCGGAAGTCGATATGCGGGAGATCGATCTTCTGAATGTCGTGGGCAAAGACGTGCACGAAGCGGGGCTCGCGCTCCACCACCTGGCCTTTGCGGGCAAGCTTGTAAAGTGGCACGCCATTTTGCTTGATCGCGGAAACCATCGGCGGCATCTGGTAGAAATCGCCGTGAAATTTCGCGAAGGCGGCGTCGATCGCTTCGGGGGGAAGCTCGGGGACTTCGCGGGTCTGGATGATCTCGCCATCGGCGTCCTGGCTGTCGGTTTCCTCGCCGAGCTTCATGCGGCCGACATATTCCTTGTCCTCGCTCATGAGCAGATCCTGAATCTTGGTGCCACGGCCGATGACCACCAGCAGAAGGCCGGTGGCGAGCGGATCGAGGGTGCCGCAGTGGCCCACTTTTTTGATTCCGAGCTGTCGGCGCGTGATGGCGACGACGTCGTGGGACGTCATTTGCGGGGCTTTGTCGATCAGCAGGACGCCGTCGATACTAGCGGGAGAGTTCATCATCGAGAGCGGCCAATACTTTTTCCTGAGCCGCCGCGAAGGGACCGGCCAGCCGCGCACCCGCGGCGAGAGTGTGTCCGCCGCCGCCAAACTGCTGGCAGACGCGGCAGGCATCTACTTTCCGGGGATCTTTGGAGCGCATGCTCACGCGCACGAAGCCGTCCTCAAGTTCCTCGAAAAAGACGGCCGCGATCACACCTTCGACGGCTCTGATCGTGTCGATGAGGCCTTCGTTATCCTCCGGAAGCGCGCCGAGGCGGGCGGCTTCGGCGGCGGGGAGGGCGAAGCTGGCCACCCGGTCCCCGCTGGAGAATTTGAGCACGTTGAGCAGCGAGCGCATCAGCTCGATCCGACGCCGCGGGAAGCTGTCGTAGGCCTGCCGCGAGAGCTCGCCGACGTTCGCGCCCGCGCGGATCAACTCGGCGCCGATCTCGAAGGAGCGCGCCGTGGTGGCGGGATACTGGAAGGAGCCGGTGTCGGTGGAGATGGCGATGAACAGGTTATCCGCCATCGCGTAAGTCAGCGGCAGCTCCTGATCGCGGATCAGCTCGTAGAGAATCTGGCCGGTGGCGGGCGCGCTGGAGTCGATGTAGTTCAGATCCCCGTAGCGGTCGTTGCTGATGTGGTGGTCGATGTTGATCCACAAGCCGGCCGAGGCCACGGCGTCGAGACAGCGTCCCACGCGATTCTGGACCGCCGTGTCGAGCGCGATGACCACCTCGAAATCCCGCGGGTCGGACGGCGGGGTGAGGACGAGTTCCGAGTGGGGCAGGAAGGCATACTTTTCCAGCATGCCGTCGTGATTCCACACGGTGACGTCCTTGCCGAGTTCCCGCAGGCAAAGCGCCAAGGCAATCTGACAGCCGAGGGCGTCGCCATCGGGCCGGAGGTGGCTGAGAATGAGAAAGCGCTGATGATTCCGGAGGGCGTCACCGATGGCGGCCGGGGTCGAATTTTCAATCATAATCTTGCTGCTGGGGGGCGGGTTCGGGCGGATCGACGGGAATATCGAGTCCCTCCAGAATATCGATGACGCGGGTGCCGCGCTCGATGGAGTCGTCGATCCTGAAGTGCAGTTGCGGGGTGAATTTCAGCACCACCCTCCGCGCGAGCTGGCGCTGCAATTCGACGCGGTGTTTGTGCAGGATCGACAAGACGGAGCTGTGTTGCTTGGGGTCGCCAATCACGCTGACGAAGACGTGAGCCTGCCGCAGGTCGGGGGTGACATCGACCGCATGCACGGTGACCAGGGTGGCGGGAAACACGAGATTCCGGCTGATCAGTTCGCTGAGTTCCCGCTTCAGGATCTCACGCACACGGTCGAGGCGATGCTTCATGGAACTCGGTGGAAGGTGATGGATAGAGGACAGGCGGATGGGCTTGGCGGAGTCCCCCGGCCTATTTTACGACCGCGCCGCCTTAGAGATGCCGCGCGACTTTTTCGAGCTGGTAACATTCGATAATGTCGCCGACTTCATATTCGGTGTAGTGGCCCAGCTTGATGCCGCACTCCAGCCCCACCCGGACATCTTTGACCTCATCCTGAAACCGGCGAAGGGTGGCGACATCCCCGTCGTAAACGGCCTGGCGTTTCCGGAGGACGCGGGCGCGCCCGGTCCGGGAAATGCGGCCATCGGTGACGATGCAACCGGCGACGACGCCCTTGGTCAGTTTGAAGACCTGCTTCACTTCGGCATGGCCGATCGCGGACTCGCGCAGCTCCGGATCGAGCAGGCCGGACATCGATTCCTTCACCTGATCGATCAGCTCGTAAATCACGCTGAAGAGCTTGATCTGCACGTGCTCGCGGCGGGCGGCGGCGGCGGCGCTATTCTCGACTTTGACGCCGAAGCCGATGATCACGCAGTCCGAGGCGGTTCCCAGCAACACGTCGGACTCGATGACGGGGCCGACCGCGGCGTGCACGATGTTCAGATCGATCTGGTCGCTGGGAATTTCCCGGAGCGAATGAATGATGGCTTCCATCGAACCCTGCACATCGGACTTGATAATGATGCGCAGTGATTTCTTTTTCCCTTCGGCGAGGCTGTCGTGGAGATTCTCCAGCGTCGCGCGTTGAGGGACGGCCAATTTCTCGGTGCGGCTGCTGACGATGCGCTCCTCGCTCAGCAGTCTGGCGGATTTCTCGGAATCCATCACCAGCAGCTCGTTGCCGGAGCCGGGCAGGCCGGAAAAGCCGAGCACCTTCACCGGCGTGGCGGGAATGGCTTCTTTGACCGGCTGGCCGCGATCGTCGATCAGCGACTTCACCTTCCCCCAATGATCGCCGCAAATGAACGATTGGCCCACCTTCAGCGTGCCCATCTGGACAATAATCGTGGCGGTGGGACCGCGGCCGGCTTCCACCTGTGCTTCGATCACAATTCCGCGCGCGTCCGCCTGGCGGCTGGCTTTCAGTTCGGCCACTTCCGCTTCGAGTTGAATGCTCTCCAGCAGCTTGTCGATGCCGATATTCTTGGTCGCCGAAGTTTCCACGCAAATCGTCTCGCCGCCCCAATCCTCCGGCGTGAGGCCGTGCTCCTGGAGCTGGCCCTTCACCCGGTCGGCGTCGGCGCCCCGGGTGTCGATCTTGTTGAGCGCCACGATGATCTTCACTTGGGCGGCTTTGGCGTGATTGATGGCTTCGATCGTCTGGGGCATGAGGCCGTCGTCCGCGGCGACGACCAGGACCACAAAATCGGTGATCTGCGCGCCGCGAGCCCGCATGGCCGTGAAGGCGGCGTGGCCCGGAGTGTCGAGAAAAGTGACGGTGTGGCCCGAATGCTCCACGCTGTAGGCGCCGATGTGCTGGGTAATGCCGCCCGCTTCGCCCTTGACCACGCGGGACTGGCGGATGGCGTCCATGAGCGAAGTCTTGCCGTGATCGACATGGCCCATGAAGGCGACAATGGGAGCGCGCGGCTTGAGTTCCTCGTCCGTCTCGTCAATTACCGGAGCAGCGGGCGCTTCGATCACCACTTCCTCCTTATGGACGCCGCCGCCTTTGACCCGCTGCTCCTTCTCGAAGACGAAGCCGTATTTCTCGCAGATCTTGCTCGCGATGTCGGATTCGATCGTTTGATTGAGCGACGCGAAAATGCCCAGCTCCATCAACTCGCTGATGAGTTTGAACGGCTTGAGGTCCATCTGTTGCGCCAGTTCCTTCACCACGATGGGCGGCTTGATGTGGATGATCTTGCTCTCATCCACCTCTTCTTCGGGCGCGGTGGCTTCCGGCTCGGGCGCGGGAACTTCCGCCGCCGCCGGGGCGGGCGCGGGCTCAG
>JBGTNO010000166.1:0-3849 GCA_041743065.1 Chthoniobacterales bacterium | reverse complement strand
GACCGACGCCGGAGTGCACGCCACCGGTCAGGTCGCCCATTGCGACGTGCCCGGGATTCGGCTCGCCCCCGCGCAGTGGCGCGACGCTCTCAACGCCCGCCTGCCGCCGACGATTCGCATCCTCCGTTCCACCCGCGCCCCGGCAAAATTCCACGCCCGTTTCGACGCGAAGGGCAAGATCTACCGCTACCAGATCTGGTGTGGCCGCGTGCTTCCGCCGCACCGTTTCATGCGCTCGTGGCTCCTGCCGCCGGACTGCGACATCGCTCAGGCCGAACTCGCCGCCAGCCTGCTCACCGGACGGCACGATTTCTCGTCGTTCGCCGCCCATCGCGGGCGTCCCGACGAAGACGGCGTCCGCACGATTCGCTCGATCAAAGTGCGCCGTCGGGGGCCGCGGCTCGTCCTGCGCTTCGAGGGCGACGGGTTTCTTTACAAAATGGTGCGCCTGCTCACTGGCTCCATCATCCGCGTCGCCCAGGCCAAGAGCGATCCGGCCTGGATCGAGCGCCTGCTCGCCGAGCCCGGTCAGGAAAAATCGAGCCACGCCGCCCCGGCGCACGGCCTCTACCTCGATCGCGTGCTTTACTAGCCCGCGACAAAAAACTTGCATCACCTGAGTGCGGACGACATCTTCTCCAGCCTTCCGCGTCCTGTCCGGCCGGCCTTGGATCGGCGGAACTTCGGACGTAAGTGCCTCGTGGTGTAACGGTAGCACAAGTGACTCTGAATCACTTTGTCAAGGTTCGAATCCTTGCGAGGCAGCCATTTCGGCCCGAGTGCTTTTCCCCGCCCCGATGACTCAACTCTCGAACTGCCGCTGAAAGTTCCGCAGTTCCTCGCGCATTTCCGCGAGCGCCGACTCCACATCCGCAATCCGGTTTTCGAGCTGGTCGATGCGTCCCGGCGGGCGTTCCCCCGCAGGCGCCGGACCCGGCGAAACGACGGCGGACCCTGCGGCAGGCTCGCCGGAGAGAAGCTCCACCCAGCGATTTCCTTTCTGACCGGGCTGCGGAGAGAGCGGCTGAACCAATGGTTCGTCGCCGCCGGCCAGCCCGCGCAGACCCGTTTCCACGGCTTCGGAATCGGTGAAAGGATACAGGCGCTCGGCCCGCGTTTTCAATTCTCCCACCGTCTGGGCTCCGCGCAGCAGCAGCACGCAGAGGAGCGCGAGTTCGGCTTCCTCCAATTCATAGTGGTCCCGCAGTTCGTGCCGGTATTTGGCCGCGCGCGCTCCAGCCAGCATGACTTGCGTGACCAGCTTGTGGGTCCGCATTTCCTCCAGCGCCGACTCGACCTCAGAGGGGTCGGCGCTCATCACCGGATCGCGGTTGGTGGACTGATTCGCGGCGGCGGTGAGGCTGTTCAGAGTGAGCGGATAGGCTTCGGGCGTGGTGCGCTCCTTCTCCAGCAGACATCCCAGCAGGCGGGTTTGCAGAAGGGTCAGTTCGAGATGCATAGCGCAGAATCGCCGCGAGCCCCCAGCGTGTCCAGCGCGCGCCGACCCGCTGGCCAGCCGCGCCCCCCCGAAGTGCGGGCGGGCGACGTTTCGGGAATGGTTGAGATTTTCCGGGAAACGGCTAAAAGTAGCGGGCTCTAGTGAGATTGTTGTGAGTAATAGAAATGCACCCCAGATATTGAGAGCTTCTGATCCGGTCCCGGATCCGGAAAGTTTTGCGCCCCTCGTCCATCATGTGACCGCCGGATCGCACGTGACGGACGTTAACGCGGGCGCGTTTCAAACGACCTACCTCACGCTCAATGCGGCGGAAAATGAGTCGATCGAAGCCCTGGCAGAGCGTCTGCGGTCGGCGGTGGCGGAACGCAGCGCCACCGTGCTCTGGGTCGATGTCTATGGCCGCGGCGATCTCTACCAGCAAGGGATGGCGCGGCTCGACGAAGCGGCCGCGGCGGCGGGTGACGCGAAATGGCCCACGATGTGGCTGGACTCGGATCGCGCTGGCGTGCCCTCGCCGCTCTCGCTGCAGGCGGTGACGGTGGCCGGCGTGGAGGTGACGGATGTGCGGGCGGGCGGGCGCGTGATCGGCAAGCGGTTCGAGGATGAACGGGCGCTCTACTGCTACCTCTGCGATCTGCGCGGACCAGATCCCGCGGCGCTGCGCATGAGTCAGGCGCAGGCCGTCTATACGGAGATGCGGGTGGTGCTGGGACAACTGGGAATGGAGTTTGCCGATGTGGTGCGGACGTGGCTGTACCTGGATCGCATTCTGGACTGGTACGACGATTTCAACGATGTGCGGACGAGCTTTTATCGCTCGACCGGAGTGCTGGGCCACACGCTGCCGGCCAGCACCGGCATTGGCGCGCGCATCCCGGCGGGCGGAGCGATCGTGGCCAAAGCGTTGGCGGTCCGACCGAAAACACACAAGGTGCGCACCTTTGCCACCCCATCACCCTTGCAATGTCCCGCGTTCGATTACGCCAGCGCTTTCAGCCGCGCGATCGAGGTGGATACGGGCGATCACCGCAGTCTCTACGTCTCGGGCACGGCCAGCATCGAGCCCGGCGGCCGGACGATGCATCTGAATGACATAACGCGGCAGGTGGATCTGACGATGGGCGTGCTCAAGCAATTGCTGAAAGCGCGCGGCATGAGCTGGAGCGACGTGACCCGCGGCGTCGCCTACTTCAAGGATCTGAGCCAGGCGGAAGCGCTGACGCGATACCTCGAATCGCACGAGCTGCCCTCGCTGCCGCTGGTGTGGCTGCAGAGCGAAGTGTGCCGCGAGGAGTTGCTCTTCGAGCTGGAGCTCGATGCCGTCAGCGTGGAGTAGTCGCTAGGAAACGCTCAGCACCGCCAGAATCCGCCGCGCGATGGCCGGATCGTTCAGGATAAAATGGCCCCGGCGCATCCGGCCGCGCCCGTCGAGTTCGACCGAGCCTTCGGCCAGCTGCCGCGCTTTTTCGCGGGCGATCAATTCGAGACGGACCGTCCTGCCCGGCGCGACCCGGCGGCTCAGCTCATAGGTCAGCCGGCCCATGGTGTAGCGGGGGTTGATCTCGACGACGGGTTGCGGAGCGAGTTCGCCCGCGTGCTCGTAAACAAAAGCGTCCACGCCGAGCGCGCCCCGAAATCCGGCGGCCCGCAAACGCGGTTCCAGCAGGGCCGGCAGCTCTTTCTCATAAATCTCCACCGCGAAGCGCCCCCCTCGTTTCTCCATCAGAAAACGCCCGACCTCTCCGGGAAGCTGCGCTCCGAATTTCGGGTGAAACGAGGACGCGACAAACTGGCCTCGGGCGTCGTTGTAGAGATGCGTCATCGCCACTTTGCGCAGGCCCTGATCCGTCATGTCGTATTGCACCGAAAAATCGTGCCGGCGCCGCACCCACGGTTCCGCGACGATGGCGCCCTGCTCGGAAATCACGCGTTCGATCCAGCGACGCAGTGCCGGCGTCAGCGGTTCGCGCGCGGGCCAGCGCCGATTTTTTTGACCGGAGACGCCGAAGGGCGCTTTGAGAATGAGATCCCGATCGTGAACAATTTCGGATACGTTTCGGCAGATCCGCCCGAACTCAATCCCCAGCTCACGGCGAAATTCCAGCGCCCAGGATTTGCTGAAGAGTTGGTGCGCCACCGGATCCGGACGCAACCCCCGGAAGAGCCGAGCGGCGTCGGGCGACCAGGCCCAGGGTTTCACGTCGTTCAGATTCCGCGCGCGAACGCTGGCGGGGAGCTGCCCTCGATCCGTCAACACTTCGACCTGGGGAAGCACCAGCCCAGCCGCCCGCAGGCGCTCTCGCTCGGCGGTGGGCAAAGGCCGCGAGAGCAGCAGGATATCATCGCGATGCGCCAGGAAACCGGCCAGGGGTTCGAGGTCGTGCGCGAGA
>JBGTNO010000165.1:0-12064 GCA_041743065.1 Chthoniobacterales bacterium | reverse complement strand
CAGGTTGTTGACCGCAAACATCGCGGATGGCTCCACCGCTTCCGTGGCGGCGGTATCGGCTTCGGTCGTGTAGGCGTCTTCCGCGCCATCGGCGGGAGCGGCAGCTTCCGCAGCCGCGGCGGGAGCGGTCTCTTCGACGACCGGCGCATCTTGCGCGTGGGCCGGCGGTGCTCCGACCGCCATCAGGGTTAGCGATGTCGCAGTCGCGACTATCGCCAGTTTACTCATCAGTTTTCGCATAGTGGTGTGTGTGTTGGTTATTTTTTGATTAGGGTGCTTCCCGCCGACCAGGCAATATGGCCGACGGGGTGCGGGCCTTTAGCAGCGGCTATGCCATGCGAGAAATTCTCATCCCGGAACTGCCCTTTACAGAGAGGTAATTTGAACCGGAGAGTTTTCGCCCGCCTATCCGGTGGCGTTATTTGCGCAGATCAACCCGAGGTGCTCAAAAAGATACACCCTGAATCAGGCGCGAGGGTGAGCGTCGTTATACGCTTTTTTCAGACGTTCGGAGGTCACGTGCGTGTAGATCTGGGTCGTCGAAAGGCTGGCGTGTCCGAGCAACGATTGGACTGCGCGTAAATCCGCCCCGGCGTCGAGCAGATGCGTGGCGAAACTGTGCCGCAGTTTATGCGGGCTGAGCGCGATGGGGATGCTGGTGAAACGCAGGTATTTCTTGAGCAGCGCCCAGACCGAGCGCGGGGCCATCCGCGTGCGGCGTTTGCTGATGAAAAGCGGCCCGGAGTTGACCCGAGCGACCTGCCGGTATTTCTGGATGGCTTCCAGGGCGGGCAGGCCGACGGGCACGATACGCTCCTTGCGCCCCTTGCCGAGGACCCGCACGCTTTCGGAATAGAGATCCACATCGCCGACTTCGAGGCCGACCAGCTCGGAAAGCCGCAGACCGCTGGAGTAAAAGAGCTCGATGATGGCGAGATCGCGTTGCGCGCACCACTTGGGCGCCTGCTTTTCTCGCGGAGCTTGGAGTGGAGCGTCCAGCAACTCGCCGATCTGGGTGGCGTTCAGCACCAGCGGCAGCTTCTTTTCCAGCTTGGGCAGCAGCACTTCCTTCAGCGGATTCACCTCCAGCCCGAATCGCTGGCCGAGGTATTTATAGAAGCTGCGCAAGGCGGCGAAACGCACGCGGATGTAGCTGCGCGCGCATCCCGCCTTCATTTGCTCGAAGAGATAGGCGCGAAAATGGGTGGGCGCGCACTGTTTCCAAGGCGGCAGACCGGGGCGTGCCCGAAAGTGCCTCAACGCGTCACCATAATTCCGCACGGTGCGCGGCGAGGCGTTGCGCTCGACCTCCAGATGGCGGAGGAAGCTTTCCACGAAATGATCTTTCCGGGAGGCGCTGGCCACGGTGAGAAAACTCAAGATCGGGCCACCTGCCGCAGGAAGATGGCCCATTTGTGCCCGGGTCGTCCGCGCTCGAGCAGGATAGCCGGACAGTTTTTCTGGTAACCGCCAAAATGGCGCTGCGGCCAATGCTGGTGCGGCACCACGCGCTCGAGCGGAATATGATATCGCCGCCGCAGCCACGCGGTGAGCCTCGCCGCCCGTGCCACCGCGGCCGCCTGCCGCCGGGCATCGCGAAATTCGCAAATCTCGATGCCGATGCTCGCGGTGTTCCCGGGGCCGTCGTGATCGGCATGTTCGCCTTGGATATCGAGGGGGAGGGATTGCACCACCTCGCGATCATCGACCGTGAAATGCCAGGTCAAATAGCCGGTGCGATTCCAGCGTGACTTGCCGCGGAAGGCGCCGTTCAGCATGCCGCGTCCATGCATGGCGGCGGTCCCGCCAGGATTCTGCGTGCTGTGGATGGTGATGTGGCGCGCGCGCAGCGGGAACTCGATCCGCCGACCGACTTGGCCGGGCGGGATGATCATCTGGCGGATATTCAGGTCGGCAGGCGGCGCGCTCGGAGTCGCGCATCCGGAGAGCAGGAGACACAGACACAGGACAGGAAGCCGGCTCATTTCGCTTTGCGATATTCCGGCGGTGTCTCCGCCGCCCCCGTGCCGGGAACCAACTTTTTTGTGTAAGGATCGACGTAAGGCAGTCCCTGCCGCCTTCGCGCCTCGCGGAAAAACTCGGCCACCTCGCACATGGCTTCCACGCTTTTCAGTTTTTCCAGGAAAGAGAGCTTCAGAAACTCGCGCTGCTGGAGCAGACGATTGCCCTCGAAAGTGCAGCTTTCCCAATCAATTTCAGGTTCCATCTAGGCGGTGAATTTTCTCCAGTTCATCAATATCCACAAGATCGTGCGGACGCCCTGCTTCCTTTTTGAGAGAAATCAGTGTCGGCATCCGCAAAACGCGCGTCGCCAGGCCCGGCCCTACCTCATGAGCTTGTGCGTGTTCGTATTCCGTTTCGAAGGAAAACGGCTCCGTGACGAAAATATCAATGGGAGTTTCGCGATGGAGGTCGCTGTGAAAATTCAGCACTTTCATGCCCTTTTCTTCGATCCATGATTTCCGAACCGTCGCATCGGCAAATTGCTCGGGCAAAACGGGCACTCGTGGCAGATAGCCAATGGTCGAGAGTGCGGCGAACGTCTTTACCACCTGCTCTTCCACGAGCTGGATGACCAGATCCACGTCTTCCGTCATTCGGTTGTAACCGTGAGAGATGACCGCGATGCCTCCGACCACGATGAACCGCACTTCGACCTCGTTGAGTGCCCGGACGATTGCTTCGAAGCTGGCGACTTTCATGAGCCGGTGGATTCGCGGCTACTTTTTATCTTCGTCGAGGGCGGCTTTCACCTTTTCCTCGATCTCATCGTAGAGCGCCTGATCGGCTTTGAGGGCGTCTTTGGCGGCGTCGCGACCTTGGGCGAGCTGGTTGCCGTTGTAGCTCATCCAGGAGCCGCGTTTTTCGACGATGTCTTTCTCCAGAGCGAGGTCGAGGAGCGAGCCGACGGCGGAAATGCCTTCGTTATACATGATGTCGAACTCGGCCTCGGTGAACGGCGGGGCGACTTTGTTCTTCACGATTTTCACCCGGGTGCGGTTGCCGGTGACGGTGCCGTCCGGCGTCTTGATCGCGCCGATGCGGCGGATATCGCAACGGATGCTGGAGTAAAATTTCAGGGCCTTGCCGCCGGGCTGGGTCTCGGGATTGCCGAACATGACGCCGATCTTCTCGCGGATCTGGTTGGTGAAGATGCAGCAGGTCCGGGCCTTGGAAATGAAACTGGTGAGCTTGCGTAGGGCGGCGCTCATCAGGCGGGCCTGGGCGCCGACGGTGGTGTCGCCGATCTCGCCTTCGAGTTCCGCCTTGGTCACGAGCGCGGCCACGGAATCGAGCACAATCACGTCGAGCGCGTTGGAACGGACGAGCGTTTCGCAGATGCGGAGCGCTTCCTCGCCGGAGCTGGGCTGGGAGACGAGCAGATCGTCCAGATTAACCCCGAGCTTGCGGGCGTATTGCGGGTCGAGCGCGTGCTCGACGTCGATAAACGCGGCCAGCCCGCCGCGTTTCTGCGCCTGGGCGATGACGGTGAGCGTGAGGGTCGTCTTGCCCGACGATTCCGGGCCGTAGATTTCGACCACGCGCCCCCGGGGGAAGCCGCCGACGCCGAGCGCCCGATCGATCAGAATATTGCCGGTCGGGATGCTGTCCACGTCGATCTTGTGGTCGTCGCCCAGACGCATGATGGCGCCTTCGCCAAAATCCTTGGCGATCTGCTGGATGGCGAGATCGAGATTTTTGGACCGGGCGGCGGTTGCTTTGTCGTCTTTCGCGGGTTCTTCAGTCTTGGCAGCCATAGGTAGTGGTAATTTGAACAGCTATGCTAGCAAGACTCGCTGTTTTGGCGAAACGAATTCTTTCCGATTGAGAACGGCGCAATCGTCAGACCGATTTGTAATCTGTCTGGGCGAAGGCGGCGGTGTCTTCTCTCCGCCTCGCTGGCGCTCGCCCCGACAGATTGCAAATCTGTCTTACGTCGCTCCGCTCCCACTCACCTTCAATCACACCCGCAGCCCCACCGCCGCGACCTGGTGGTTCAACCCGACCACCGGCACCAGAGCGGTTTTCGCCTCTTTCAGGGAGCGGCTCTGCCGGTTCACCACCGCCCAGTCCCCCGCGCGCACCGTCCCGGGCAACTCCTGTCGCGCGAGGGCCTGGGCCGCGCAAATAACCTGCGCGAGTGCGCCGCTTCCGAGCGGCTCGCCCAGGAGTGATTTCGGCGCGAAGAGCGTTTGCGACGCTCGGCTGGCCAGGACATTCCGCTCCGCGGCATCGATAAATGTGCCATTGGCCGAACTCACCACGATGTCCGCCGCCGCGTGCGGAGCCAGCGCCGCCGCCAGCGCATCCCCGATTTCCGCGCGCCGGAAAAATGGCACCCCGCCGCTGATCCGATCGATCACCGTGGGCCCCTCGCGCGCCAGCAGTACACTCGCCGCCCCTTCGCTCATCTGCATACCACGCGGGCGGCGGGCGTAGATTTCACCGCTCCGGGCGAAGTCCAGCAAACGCCATTGCCGGTAGGCCTCGCACAGAATCCAGTCCAGCTCCTCACCCCCGACCACCAGGCAGTAATCGGCCTCGTCCGTCCGCAAAAGTTGCCGGCCCAGGCTGAGCGCTTCCACTCCCACCGTGGCATCGCCCACGAGAGTGTAGGTGGCGCCCTCCGTGCCCAGCAGCGACGAAAGGTGGCTGGCCGGCGCGTTATAAACCGTCTCCGGAAAAAGCAACGGGCTGGCCGAACCCGCGCCGTCCCGCGCCACCTTTTCGTAGAATCTCCGTGTGTAGGCCACCCCTCCACTCGCCACCGCGAAAATCAGCGCGAAACGCAGCTGCGCGATCCGCTCGCGCTCCAGCCCCGCGTCCGCGATCGCCGCCAGCCCCGCCGCCGCCGTGTAGTAGCTGATGGCGCTGGAACGCCGCAGCCGCGGGGTGCGGGTCAGAGGGCGCACCAGCGTCTCCTCCACCCCGAGACAGCGATAGATCCGATCTGAATCCGGAGATTTCAGCTCCACTTCATGCCCGCTTCGCCCCTCCATCAGCGCCGCCCACACCTCGTTCAAGCCCGCTCCCAGCGGAGTCACCCAGCCCATTCCCGCGATCGCGACCCTCATGATTTCTGTAAAATGATGGCGGCGTTCGTCCCCCCGAAGCCGAACGAATTCGACATGGCGCGGGTGATTTTCGCCGGGCGCATTTGGTTCGCCACGATGTCCAGATCCCACTGCGGATCGGCGTTCTGGTAGTGGATGTTCGGCGGCAGAAAATCGTGCCGCAGCGCCAGCATCGTGAACACCGCCTCGATCGCGCCCGCCGCGCCCAGCGAATGGCCCATCATCGACTTGGTCGAGCTGACCGGCGGCCGGTGCGGAAAAAGCCGCGCGATGGCCCTGCCCTCTGTCGCGTCATTAAACGTCGTGGCCGTGCCGTGCGCGTTGATGTATTCGATCGCGTCCGGCTTCACTCCCGCCGAATCCAACGCCCGGCGCATGGCCAGATACGGGCCCTCGCCCGAGGGGTGCGGCTGCGTGAGATGATGGTTATCCGTCGAGATGCCATAGCCCATCACCTCCGCCAGCACCGGAGCCCCCCGCCGGTGCGCCGACTCCGCCTCTTCCAGCGCCAGTAGCGCCGCGCCCTCACCCAGCACCAGCCCGGTGCGATCGCGGTCGAAGGGCCGGATCTTCTCCGCGGTCGCCGCCTGCAGTGAATCGAATCCCACGAAAACCAGCTCGGAAATGGTGTCGTAACCACCGCACAGCACCCGGTCGCGCTGGCCCGAGCGAATCAGATTCATGGCGTGCCCGATGGCATTGGAGCCGGACGCGCAGGCGTTGGCGATGATCTGGGCGGAAGCCCGCCAACCCGCCGCCCGTTGCGCGTCGAGCACCGGTTTTTGCGGCGAATAATTGGCCAGCCAGGTGCCGCGGCGAGGCGACGCCCCGCGTTGCAGCCACGTCCGAAAAAACGCCTCGCCATAGGCCATGCCGCCACTCGTCGTGCCGGTCACCGCCGCCTCCGGCTGGAAACCGGGATCCGCTTTATGCAGTTCGAGCGCCGCGGCGATCATCATTCGCCCGGCCGGATGCAGCCGCCGCGGATCCTCGCCCGCTTCCTCGCGAGAGAGTTGCCCCATTTTACCCACCTGCCCCGCCGTACTCGACCGCGTCGCCGACACATCGAAACCCGTCACCGGCGACACCGCGTCGCGCCCCGTCCGCAGCGAATCCAGGGTCGCGTCCAATCCGATCCCCAGCGGGCTCACCACCCCGGCGGCAGTGATCACGACACGACGTGATCGGACGGAAGAGGCAGGATACGACAAGATCGAGAGCGCTTTTTGCTTCGGGATTTAAGAGGCCTTGCTATACGACTGGCAACCGATTTCCGATCTCCATTTCTGGGTCCAGCCTGGAGACACCCACCGCCTGCCGCCATGAATCCAACCCCCGCCCTCCTTCCCGCCAAAAACATTCCGCCCGCCGAGCGCCTCATCTTCGCCCTCGATGTCGAGGATATCGCCCAGGCCAAAGCGTGGGTCGAGCGACTGGGCGACTCGGTGCAATTCTATAAGATCGGCCTCCAGCTTTTCATGGCCGACGGCTACTTCGGCTTCATCGACTGGCTCACCGCCAAAGGCAAAAAAGTCTTCACCGACCTCAAGTTCTTCGACGTGCCCGAGACCGTTCGCCTCGCCGTGCGGCAGCTCCGCCACCGTCCCATCACCTTTGCCACCGTCCACGGCAACGACAAAGTCATGGAAGCCGCCGCCGCCGAGAAAGGCCACGTGAAGATCCTGGCCGTGACCGTCCTGACCAGCCTCGATCAGGGCGACCTCGACGATCTCGGCTTCAAGTGCGACATCGAGGAACTCGTCCTCTCCCGCGCCCGCCGCGCCCTCGCCCTCGGCTGCGACGGCGTCGTCTGTTCCGGCCTCGAGGCCGACAAACTCCGCGCCGATCTCGGCCCCAGGTTCATGGTCGTCACCCCCGGCATCCGCCCCGTGAGCAATGATCGGGTGGACGACCAGAAACGTGTCGTCACCGTGCGCGACGCCTTCCGCCACGGCGCCGACTACATCGTTGTGGGCCGTCCGATCAAAAACGCCGCCGACCCCCGAGCCGCCGCCCAGGAAATCCAGGGCCAGATCGAGATCGCCGTCGCCGGTCGGATCTAGACAGAGCAAAGCGCCCGTCCGCGCGCGAGAGATAAAGTTCGCGGAAACTCCCATCCATCCCGGAAATCCAGTTTATCCTGTTTAGTTCGTCCCCCGCCCGATGCTCGAAGCTCACCTCACCTGGCTGCAATCGCTGGGACTGCTCGGCATTCTCGCATTGGTCATCCATGCGACCGGGGCGGGGCTGGCCCTGCATGCGATTTTTTACACCCGCACCCCGCAGGGATCCGTGGCCTGGGCGCTGATGCTGACCACGCTGCCCTATTTCACCATTCCCCTCTACCTCGTTTTCGGTCGCAGCAAGTTTCACGGTTATATCGAAACGCGCCGGTCGATGGAGCGGGAAATGAACGCTCTGCTCGGTCGGCTGCAGCCCTTCGGTTCGCTGGCCCGCGCGGATTTGCCGGGCGATGGCGTCCGCTTCGAGCCGCTGGAGAAACTGGCCAAGCTGCCCTTCACCACCGGCAATTCCCTGCGGCTCCTGGTCGATGGCGCGGCGACTTTCGCGGCCATTTTTGCGGGAATCGACCGGGCGCAGCGTTACCTGCTCATCCAGTTTTTCATCTGTCGCGACGACGAACTGGGCCGCGCGCTGGAGCGGCGTCTCCTCGCCGCGGCCCGCCGGGGGGTGAAGATTTGTTTTCTCTACGACGAATTCGGCTCGCGCAAACTGGGCTCGCGTTATTTGAACTCGCTCAAGGCCGCCGGCATCCAGGCCCGTCGTTTCGACACCACCATCGGGTGGGCCAACCGTTTGCAGATCAACTTCCGCAATCACCGCAAGATCGTCGTCGTCGATGGCGAGACCGCCTACATCGGCGGGCATAATGTGGGGGACGAATATGTCGGGCGCTCGAAGTTCGGCCACTGGCGCGATACTCATCTTCAGCTCGATGGCCCGGCGGTGCTTTGCGCGCAGCACTCGTTTCTGGAGGACTGGTTCTGGGCGACGCGCGAGCTGCCGGAACTGGTGTGGGAGGTCAAGCCCGCGCGGGAGCAGGATCGGCGCGCGCTGGTCCTGGCCAGCAGCCCGACCGATCCGCTGGAAAGCTGCACCCTGTTTTTCATTCACGCCATGAACTCGGCGCGCCGCCGGCTCTGGATCACCAGCCCCTATTTCGTGCCCGATCAACAGGTCATGGCCGCCCTGCAGGTCGCGGCTCTCCGCGGGGTGGACGTGCGCATCCTTCTGCCGAGCCGCCCGGATCATCTGCTGGTTTACCTTTCCGGACTGGCCTACGTGCAGGACATCGGCTCGGAGGGGGTGAAATTCTTCCGCTATCAGGATGGGTTCCTGCATCAGAAAGTGATGCTGATCGACGATGATTTCGCCGCGGTTGGCACGGCCAATCTCGACAACCGCTCCTTCCGACTGAATTTCGAAGTGACGGTCGCCTGTTACGACGAGGAGTTCGCCCGCGAGGTCGAGGCGATGCTCGAGCGCGATTTCGCCCGGAGCGAACCAGCGCTGCCCGAGGACGTCCATCACCGCCCGTTTCACGTCCGCCTCGCGGCGCGAGTAGCCCGCCTGCTCGCACCCATTCAATAGGATCGACCCCGGAGGCGCGGAGACCCGGAGGAGAAAGGCACCCACAGGTTTTTTCTTCGCGCCTCCGTGGTTCATCCACCTTCCCGGTTCGGCGCTTGCCTAACCCGCGGCCACCGACGAAGCTGCCGCTGTGAGCCTCGGCGCGCGCCACAAGCAGCAGCTATACGATGAGTTGGGAAAACTGCTCCGCTCAGGCCGCGGGATGCCGTCGGCCATCGAGACGATGCGGGACGAAACGAGCGGAGCGCTCCGCCGTTTCCTGAAACGCATCGGCCAGGCCCTGGAAAAAGGCGCCACCGCCGGCGAAGCGTTCACCACTTCGGCCGAAGCCGGCGAACTGGAACGCTCGGTCATCGCGGCCGGGGAAAAAAGCGGCCGGCTCGACCAGAGCTGCGCCTACCTTTCCCAACATTTCAGCATGGTCGCGACCATGCGCGATACCCTCCTGCAGCGGATGGCCTACCCCGCGTTCATCCTGCTGCTGGCGATATTTCTGACGAATCTCACGCTCATCTTCAGCCAGGGAGCGGGGGCCTACTGGCGCGCCACCCTCGGCATGTTGGGCTGGATCATCATCGCGCTGACCGTCGTGCTTGGAGGAGCGGCCGCTCTGCTCAGCGCGGGACGCACCAACCGGATCGTCGATTGGACCCTGCTCCACCTTCCGGTTATCGGGAAAATCCGGCAGTGTCTCTCAGTGGCGCGATTCTGCGCGACTTACTCGATGAACGTGGCGGCGGGCATCAACGTGATCGATAGCCTGCTCTCCGCCGGGGAGGTCAGCCACAGCGCGCTGCTGCGTCAGACCGCCCTGAATGCCGTGCCCGCCCTGCGACGCGGCGGGCAACTCTCCCCGCTGCTCGCCAAAACCAGCGCCATCCCCCAGCGCGTCATCCGCTCGATCCGCCTCGGGGAGGAGACGGGGGGCCTGGAGCAGGAGCTGACGCAGACGACGGAGGATTTGCAACGCCGGGGCCAGAAGCTCTCGGAGATTTTCGTGGAGTGGTTTTGTCGTTTTCTCTACCTGTGCGTCATCGGCTACACCGGCTACCGCATCATCGCCACCTACCAGGGAATGATGAGTCAAGTCAGCGACATCATGTCTCAGTAATGGCCGTTGATCGCAGGCGATGGTGGGTCATCCCGACTCGCTTCAAAGGCGTTTTCAGCGGGGCTATTTTTGTGTAACATTTTGATCTACAAATACCTGCGTAAAAAATTTGTGTGAGGCTTTTCGTTGGCTCAATGAATGCTTCGATTACTTTCACCATTCAAAAACAGAATTGGAAAAAACATTATGAACCTCATTCGATTCAACACCTCACGCCTGCCCGAACCGTTCGATCATCTCGGATCGTTCCAGCGGGAAATCAACCGTCTCTTCGACTCTTCACTGGGTGCGCTGCGGGATTTCAATTCCGCGGACGAATGGACCCCACGCCTCGATCTTTCTCACGATGACGAGAAGGTCGTGGTGGCCCTCGATGCCCCGGGTCTGAGCAAGGAAGCATTCGACATCTCACTGGAGGATAGCACCCTCACCATCAGCGGCGAGCGCAAGCAGCCGGAGCTGGCGGAAGGCGAGAGCGTCGTCCGGCGCGAACGCTTTTCCGGGCGCTTTACCCGCAGTGTCACGCTGCCGCCCGGCATCGAGGCCGACCAGGTTTCCGCCGATTACAGTGGCGGAGTCCTGACCGTCTCGCTGCCCAAGCCGGAGGTCGTCAAGCCACGGCGGATCTCCATTCAGTAAACTCACCCGGCGCGGGCGAAGCACCGTTGCTCGCGCCACCAGGCCACACGCAAAATCATGAATACATTAACCCAAAAAGAAAACGACCCTCAGCCGGGCGGCAGCCCGGCAAAAAAACCGGAATCAGCCGTGCGCTACATCCAGCCTCGGGTGGACATTTGTGAGCGCGCGGACGATTTCCTGATCCAGGCCGACGTGCCGGGCGTGCGCAAAGAGTCCGTCGAGGTGGAGTTTCACGCCGGCGAACTCTCCATCGAAGCGCACCGGGAAGCGGCGCGGGCTCCGTCCGCGCGCCCGTCTGTGCAATATCGCCGCGTCTTCACCGTTGATCCCATGATCGATGCCAGCAAGATCACCGCGTCGGTCGATCATGGCGTCCTATCCCTCACGCTGCCCAAAGCGGAATCGGCCAAGCCGCGCCAGATCAGCGTTTCCTAAGTTCCTAAGGGGAACGCTTCTCCGGTCACGCCCGCGATTGCTCTGTCGGTCGCGGGCGTTGCGCGTCTTGAAGTCTCGGGGAAAAATTCGATTTGCTTCGCGGCCGATTCTGCTACGCTGTGGCCCTCGTTTAGATGGTGGCCGTAGTTCAACGGTAGAGCCCCAGATTGTGATTCTGGTTGTTGCGGGTTCGAATCCCGTCGGCCACCCCATTTTCCATGATAGCTGAACTGGTGCGGTTGACGCGAATGCCGATGGCGCAGCGCTTTTGGCCCACGCCAGCCGGCACATCTCCGGGAGTCCCGACCCCATCGGCGAACAGATGAAAATTGGCCAGCGAACGAAGCGCTGAGCTCCTAACCAAGGCCGAGTCCGCCGATAACACCCCACTGGCCGACGGGCTGGAGATACCGCGGGAAATCAAGCACCGCCAGGACCGGCTGGCCACACTCCAGCAAGCCAAGGCCGCCTTGGAAACCCCGGCCAAAGTCCGCTTCGGGCAGGAAAGCGCGGCCCACTCCGAAAAGCTCGCCGCCCGCGATCCGCCATAGCGCGCTTATACCTGCTGGCAGAGAACCCAAAACCCAAAACCGTCCCCCGCCAGGCCCCGTCGCGTTCGTCGCATCTTTCAACCGGTTCCCGGCGGCCAATCCAAGCCCCTTCCAAAAATCCCACGTCAACCCGCTAGCCCCGACGCGCTGCCAGTCTGCGCGGGAAATCGCAGCGGCGTATCTGCGCAGGAGGGATTGTAATCGACTTGGGGCACCTCTTCGGGAACCATTTGAAAGTGGGCTATGGAACCGGTTCGTCTGCTACTCTTCATGGTGCTTTTAGGGATCGCCGCTCATGCGCGAGGCTCTGGTAGCATACTCCACTTTTCGGCCTACCCGGACGCGAGCAATAATTTCGCCGAGGCCAGCTTCGCCTGCGCGTTACCCGCCGCCCGCCCCGAGGGCATCCTCTTTCTCGCGGGCGGGACCGATTCCGATTCCCGCCCGTGGTTGCGGGATGCACGCTGGAAGAGCTTTGCCGAAAAGCACCGGCTGGTGCTGATGGCCGCGTCCCTCCGAGGTGCCGGTCAAGCCTACGAAATGGCCAGTGGCGGGTCGGGGCAGGCGCTGCTGGCTGCTGTGAAAGACTTCGCCCGGCAAAGTGGTCAGCGGGAACT